>JAYUXG010000630.1:0-16221 GCA_043753125.1 Saprospirales bacterium
ATCCATCTATGAGGAGGTAGTTGTCAACAATCGGCTGCGCGTTATCAACAATCGCGATAAGTACAAGCGGCGACAGGCCATCGTGGAACACCCCTTCGGGACTATAAAACGAAGTTGGGGCTACTACTACATACTACTAAAAGGCAAGGAAAAAGTAGAAGCCGAGTACAGTTTAGTGTTCCTGACGTACAACTTGCGTCGGGCCATCAACATCCTGGGAGTGAAAGGCCTGATCGAGCGCATAAATACCTGTTTTTCTGCAAAAACAACTTCGCACGTGCCTTTTAGGGCCATCTTTTTTGCACAGATCAAAGGAACAGTGCTAAAATTAGCTGCCGTTAGAAACGATTTTGTTGCTCCTGGGAGGGCGGCATAAAGACAAATGTGGAGATCAAGCAGGAAGATGAAGTTTTTTCACAGTCTGCGTTGTGCGGAATTATAAGGGCAATACTATAATGATCTGCGTTTTCTGTCAAGACAAAAAAGTGAATTTTCCTAAAGGTGGTGATTATGTCCCACCTCGCTTCATATTCACTAATTTGCCACCTCCAAATCTGCGAAAAGTTCCTTCCTGCAAAGAATGTAATAATAGCTTTTCAAAAGATGAAGAATATTTTAGATTGGTGATAACTGGGATTTTTTCTCACACAGCAGAGGCCGACGATATTTTTGATTCCAAAATAAGTGGCTCCTTTGACCGCAGCCCAAATATAGAAAATGCTTTTTGGGCGTTACTAAAAGTCGATTTGGAAAATAATAGGCCTTATCCCCTATCCCCTTTACGTATTATATAGTTTACGGACCTTGTTCGATGCGCCAAAATTTGAGAAGTCACAATTTTTGCCGTATTTTTGTGCCAAAATACCGCTGATGCAGTTCGCAGATATAAAAAACGACATCGCCTTTCGCAAGATTTTCGGCAACGAGCAAAAAACCGCGCCGCTAATCTCGTTTTTAAACGCTTCTTTGGAGTTAGAAGGCGATCACCAAGTAATCAGAGTTTCCATCGCTAACCCTTACCAGTTTCCACGCATTGCCGGGGAGAAGGCGACCATTCTGGACGTTCGGGCCACTGACCAGTCAGGCAGAAAGTTTGTAGTGGAGATGCAAGTGGCCGATAAAACGGGGTTTGATAAACGGGTACAATACTATATCTCGCGGGATTATTCTATGCAGATAGATGAAGGAGAAGACTATCCGTTATTGCATCCGGCATACTTTATCGGGATTTTGGACTTTCCTTTTGGTACTGATACGGACTACCATACTCGACACCTCATATTGAATAAGGCTACCAATGAGCATTTGTTGAAAGATATTCAATTTTCTTTCATTGAATTACCCAAGTTTATCAAAGAAATGCACCAATTGGAAACACCAATTGACAAGTGGACTTATTTCATCAAGCATTCAGAAAAACTGCACGTTATACCCGATTTCGCCAATGAAGACGAAGGTTTGAAGACTGCTTTTATAGAAGCTGATAAATACCAATGGAGTAAAGAAGAGTTGAAGGCTTATGACAATGTGGGCATTAAAGAGCAAGATGAGCGCGGTGAGAAGGAAATTATCGCACAAAAAGCAATGGAGAAAGGAGAAGAGAAGAAAGAAATTGAGTTAATTCTCGAAATGGACAAGGAAGGTTTTACCGTTCCACAGATTGCAAGAGTAACAAAAAGAGATGAGGCGTACATCAGGCACATCCTTGATAACCATACAAATAAATAAAAATCGCCCAATACTGCATGGTCTCACATGGCCGACCAAGCGCGGCCACGTAGCCCACGCCCCCATTAAGCAGTAAAAACTAAAAGCCCATAGGCCCGGCTATGTTCTAAAAATAATGCTTTCCCGATCGCCAAAATGCAGACTTTCCACTCCAGCCAAGGTCTTAAACAGCTTCTTAAGGAGGAGGGTCTTCACCGCCCAAACGCCGAATCCGGCTCCCCGACCCTCGGCAGCGGCGCATTCGGCGGCGGTGGCATCGGCGGATAATCGCGCAGGTACTCGATGGGCCTGCGGTTGGCAGGCTCCACGTTGCGGTAGCGCAAAGAGGGGGAGAGGATGCGGTCGGGGCGCAGCCCAACCAGGGTAACCAGCAAGAGCAGGAACAAGACCGACCAGCCGAGCCACTCCGGGGCGGAAAAGGCGGGCGGCAGCTCAAAGAACTGCGACGGATCTTCCTCCACGTTGGGCCGCACACTGCTCTGGCGGATGGGCGCGATGTCGGTCACCGGCACGGAGCGGCTCTGGGCAAATTTTTCTTCCTCCAGGTTGCGTTGCAGGTCTTTCACCACCTTGGCCAATTGTTCGGTGATCTCCAGGTAGCCTTCCTCTTCGGGCACCATTTCCACCAGGGTACGGCGCGGCCCGAGTGTCTTGAAGTGGGCCAGCCGGGAGTGTTTTTTCCAGTGCGATGGCGACACCAGCACCGGAAAGACCCGAATGTACCGGTCCCCAAATTCCGTGTAGCGCGAGACCGCCGCCGTGATCTCTTCCTCGATCCAGTTGTTCTGGATGCTGTGGTAACTGGTCAGGAACAGGTACACGTGCGCCCGCTCGTACTGGCGTTGCAGGTTGCGGTAGTAGTATTTGCGTGGGTCGGGCTGTCGATACCAAAAGAGCAAAATGCGCCAGGGTAGGGGCAGTGGATCGGGGCCATCGGGTGGGTTGTTGTACCAGATGTTCACTTCGTCGCGCATGGGATAGAGCCAGCCGAGCAGTTTCTTCAACTGCACCTTGTCCTGCGGCGCGTACGATATGTAGAGGTTGATTTTCAAAATAATGGTCCGACAAAGTAAAGCCGAAAAATTGAATTGGCCTAAAAGGCTGTTTTAAAACAGCCTCTAAGGCTGCCAGAAAAAGTGCCAACCTCTGCTACCGTCAACGTGGAGCGGCTGCGGGCAGAATGGATTTATAATGGGCTGGCCATCAAAATTTTCTCCACCCCTCAACATTTTCCAGCCATTCCCCTTTACTATTGACCAACGTTTTGCCGCCCCATTCTATCTTTTTCGGCTAAATTTGCCCGTTCGTCGCTTTTTTGCGGCCACGCGCTGAAATACCTGCTCTTTCGCGGCTCCAAAGACAATAGGCAACCGGCAAAAAGCAATCTGCAATGAAAAAGGATTGATGCCAATGCCTTACTCCATGGCCCTGCCGGTTACCAAGGGATAGGGCCTACGCCAATGCATAGTTTATAATTCATCATTCATCATTTATTTAATGGTCACGACTAAATCACTTTTTGCCGCCGATGGGCTGGACGAACGCAGCCTCGAGTTTTTGGCGGCTGCTATTGAAAAAAACAACCTGCCGGGCTTTGATTACTACGAATTCAAACGCGCCGTCGCCAGTCTGCGCGAGATGCAGCTGGACGAGGCCACCGCGCACAAGGGAGCCTTTGCCACGGCCTCTACGGTCGGGGTCACCAAGGACAAGCTCATCGAAACGGCGGGCTACTATCGCGAGGTAGTGAGCAAAGAAAAAAACCAGTTCGACCAGGCTCTGACGACGCAGACCGCCAGCCGGATCACCGCCCGCCAAGAAGACGTGAAGCGGTTGCGCGACCAGATCGAACGCCACAAGATTGAAATCAGCCGCTTGCAGGACGAGATCGGGGGCTACCTCAACCAGATTGAGCAGGATGAGACCGCCGTCAAAACTGAAGGGGAACGCCTCGAACGCACCAAAGCGGCTTTTGAGAAAACCCACTTGTCGGTGGTAACGCAGATGGACCGCGATATTGAGAATATGCACAAGTATCTTTGAATAACTGAGGATTTGAGTAGCGGAGGATTCGAATATTTGATCAAATCCTCAAATAGTCAAATCCTCCAATACTCATCATAAGGCATGGAACAAAAAAAATCTTTTTGGCAACGCCCCGAAGGCATCACCGGCGGGGTCGTTTTGGCGGGTATAGTGGTGGGTATGGCCCTGCTTTTCCAGACCATCATTGGTGCCTTGTTGCCGCTACTGGCCACACCGGCCGGTTTGGTGGGGGGGCTGCTGGCCTTGGGAGCGGTCATATTCTTTGCCCTCGATAGCAAGTCGCGCAACCTGGTCTGGTATTTCTACCAATCGCTGATGCGCTGGATCACCGGGCTTTTTGTCAAAATAGACCCTATTTCGATTCTGAAATCGTTTATCGAGGACTTGGAAGGTAGTCTGCGCAATCTTAGCAAACAGATCGGGGCCTTGCGTGGCCAGATGCGGCAACTAAAGGGTACGATGGACGGCAACAACACCGACATCCGCAAAAACATGGGCCTGGCCGAACAGTCGCGGAAGAAGAACGATGACAAGAACCTGACCTTGGCTACGCGCAAGGCCGGGCGTCTACAGGAGGCCAACGCCAAATACGAGGCTTTGTACCAGCGCATGGAAGTCATGTACCGCATCCTGACCAAGATGTACGAGAATTCGGAGATCGTGCTGGAGGACACCAAGGATCAGGTGCAGCTGAAAGAGCAGGAATACCGGGCCATCAGTGCCAGCCACGGGGCGATCCGGTCGGCCATGAGCATCATCAGCGGCGACCCCGATCAACGCGCCCGCTTCGACCTGGCCCTCGAATCACTGGCCACCGAAGTAAGCAGCAAGGTCGGCGAAATGGAGCGTTTTATGGATACCAGTCGTAACCTGATGGCTTCGATTGATCTGCAAAACGGCGTTTTTGAAGAAGAAGGCCTGCAATTGCTGGAAAAATGGGAGCGCGAAAGCCCGTTATTAGTCCCAGCGGCCAAAGATGGTAAGACCGCCGAGCCAACGCTGGACCTGAATACGCCGCCGAAAGAGATTTTGCGACAGACGAATGATTACAGCCAGTTGTTCGATTAAGGAACGGATTTTAAATAAAGGAACAAAAGGTCGTGTGCATTGGCCGAAAAACGTTGGATTCCTGCCTGACCCACGATGTTACTCCCCCCCGTAATGGGGGGAGTTGACGGTGTCTCTGCCGCTAGGCATGGGGCTTCTTTCATCCATTAATTTGCTTAAAACAGTGTACGGCCCAATCTGTTACTTTATCTTTAAACCGCTCCTGAGGTAATAGGCAAAGAGCAAATGAAAAATTGCCCTTTGTCTTTTTGCACATTTTTTTCCAATGCACCCAACCCTCCCATCTGTTCCTGCGTGAAGGGCAGTGTACAGGGCTGCAAAAAACCCCGGCGACGATCCTGCGCCGGTTGTGCGATGGACAAACTACAAAACAATAGCACCCGCGTTGCCCGCCGGAAGCCAGTGTTTGGCTTTCGGCGGTTTTTTGAGACCATTTTCTGAAAACCAGCAGAGCAACCCACCTTGGCAGAACATGGGCAAACCATGTTCTCGTGCAAACATGAACGTTGACCCGTCCCTCTTGCAGGCTGCGCACCAGGGCGACCGCAAGGCGCAGCATACGCTGTACCGGAATTGCTTTCCGGTGCTTATGGCGGTGTGCGCGCGCTACCGGCGCGACGACCAGGAAGCGGCAGCGGCGGTGAACAGCGGATTCCTGAAAATCATCCAAAATCTTGACCGCTACGATCCCGCTGCGCCCTTCATTGCCTGGATTCGGCGAATCATGATCAACACGCTGATCGATGAATTCCGACGACAAAAGAAATGGCGCGCCCAGACCGTTTTTCCGGAGGACATTGAACGGGAAGCATCTAACGAGCCGGTAGATTGGAACGAAGCCGAGCAACGCCTCCACGTGGAGTACCTCGAAAACCTGTTGCGACGGTTGCCCCCGATGAGCCAAAAGGTGTTCAACCTCTTCGCCATCGATGGGTTCACCCACCGCGAGATCGCGCAATCGCTCGACATCAGCGAAGGCACTTCCAAATGGCATGTCAACCAGGCCCGCCGCCAATTACAGGTTTGGATTGCGGAATATGATAAGGTGTGAGAGGGGTGAGAATGTGATAGAAAACTCCAATGACCAATAACTAATTGACTAATAACTAGTTAATGGCAAAATTAGATGACTTCATACGCGAGCAGTTCGACCGGGAAGATCCCAGCGAACGCTTCCCCTACCGGGAGGAGCATTGGGCGCAAGCCCTGCCGCTGATCGAGGCCGCTGAACAGAAGCGCAAGCGGCGTGGCTTGCTGTGGTGGTTGGCAGGCCTACTGCTGCTCTGCGGCGGCTGGTGGGGCTGGCATATTGCCCATGTTTCCAGTGCCGCCGCGCGCCCGCCCGTCGATCCCCGACAGGAGACCTCGGTCGGGAGCAATATCCCGACTGCGCCGCTGGCCCACGAGGTGTCCAATTATTCGCCAGGCGATTTGGGGCCGATTGGTGAACGGGAACTGTTGGCCCCAGGCGCGGACCGAGCTTCGCGGCAGGCGGCTGATGCAATCGAAAACGAGAAGAACGAATCCATTGAACCAGTTGTGGCTAATACATCTGTGAAACCTGCTAGGTTTCGCAAACGTGGTACGCCTGCTGAACGTTCAGGTTTAACGCCGGATAACCAGGGTTTCAAGAAAAATAAAAAAAGAAGAAACGGCCCTGCCAATCTGGGGCAATCCAAGGTCTCCATTGCTGAAACAAAATCCACTGATCTTGCCTCCACGGATGCTACAATTGCCACGGCATACCCAGGCCAAGCACCGCCAAGAGTCGTCCAGCCAGCATCGGCTACGATGCCCGACGTATTGTCCTCCACGGCTGGTCAAGTTCGTACTGCCGATGACCTAACCGCTACCGCCCTACAGGCCGGGGCGATTGATTCGATTTCTATATCCCCTGCTACTTGGCGCAGTATTCCCACCCTGCCGATCACTTTCCGGCTATTGTCCAATGAGGTAGGCGGAATGGGAGTGGCCCAGGTGCCGTATAATTTCCCGCTCATCGAACCGGTGCGCGAGCCACGTTTTGCCTTCGGACTACAAGTCGCGGCCTCGGCCTACCGCTCCGATTCGACCAGTAGGCAAGGGGGAGGCACAGCAGGTTTTTATGCCGCTTATTGGCTCCGGCCAGCTTGGTCGCTGTCAACGGGCATCGGATGGCGGGGCCAGCCCACGGGCGATCGCCCGACGGATGCGCTGACCACCACCTACCGGCTGCGTTATCGGTTTGGCTACGAGGAAGAGACGTTCAAGCAGATAAACCATCGGCTGGACTTCGTAGAGCTGCCGCTGAGTGTCCGTTGGCAGCACTGTGCCTGGCAACTGGAAGCAGGTGCCATGTATGGCCAGCTGCTGGGTACGCGTGCCACGCTCATCCACAGCAGCCGATCTTCGCTGGGCCCCGTGCCAGAGACCACGGAGCGGAGCGTTCGGGGGGAAAAGGGTAATTATAACCAACGTTATGTGGCCCCTTTCGCGGGGCTGGGCTGGCAGCCGTTGCGGTTCCTGCATTTGGAGGTACGGGCCAGTTATCGCACCAATCCCTTATTGCACACCACAGTCGAACAAACCGGCCGATCTGGCACCTGGCGACTGGATGCGGGGCTACGTTGGCAATTGTTCAGCAAGGAAAGAATTCGCGTAAAGCAATGATACAAAAAGCATTATGTTTAACGTTGCTGGTGCTTTGCTGGTCGGCTTGCAAGCAGGATGCGCTGCAATCAGATCCAGGAAACACTTCTCCTTATTTTTCCATTCACTACACGGCGGACAGCCTGGCGTCGGATTCGTTGGTGGCTGGTCTGCGCAATGTTTATTTGTTCACCAGCTATGCTATTGACCAACAGGACGTGGTGACCTGTCGGGGTGCTTTTGCCGGGGTACAATGCCTGTTTGATACTTGCGCCAGCAGCCTCCGCTTAGAGTTCCGGAATAACCAGCTCGGCCAAATGGTACCGGCCGAGACGGTTTTTTACCTCGGCGAACACCCATTCAAGAGCAATGAGCCGACCACCGGACCAGCAGTGTACCGCACAACCCTCCGGGCCGATACCTCGCTGGGCTACACCGCTTTTCATTGGCTTTTGGAGGATCAATATCCCGCGCAGGGTAGTACATCGACTTTCGATTTTAGCAGCCATGTCGACTCTGTGCGCGTAGAACTGCAAGCCAGTCGCAACAGTGGCCCCCTCTCGCGGGTGCGACGCCGGGTCTCGCTGGTGGGATCGGATACGGCGTTTCCAAAGCTGGACCTATTGATTACCCCGCAGGCCAACAATTATCGCTTGGAAGCCATTAGTTTGGGTGCCCCCATCACGGCACTGACCTGGAGCAATGATACTATACTGCCTATTTTCGATCAGGATTCGTTGCAGCCCACCTATCTGGTAATGGCCTTGGATGCGGCAGGCAATGCGAACAATGCGGCTTCCGCCCGCCTCCAGGGGGTGCCGAGCAGTCTCGGAGCTGTAGCGCGTACTGCCAATTTTACCTACACTACGACCCTCGTCCACTTGCCCTCCGATACGCTGCAACTCGGCACGATGGCCCTGCAATGGACCGATGCGCAGGGGCAAGTCTGGCGTTCCGATCAAGGGCCACAAGAGCCAAGTGCCGCATTTCAAGTGCTGGACACGCAGCCCTACGAGCTGAACGAACAGGGGCAAAAGACCTGGCAGATGGAAGTGGTCTTTACCTGTCAGCTGTACCATCTCAATGGCCAGCGCATTACTTTTTCGGGCAGGGGACGTGTTGCGGTGGCGTATCCGTAGAGGGGAAACGAAGAGGGCAGTAAGGAACACGTAAATAATAAGTCAGCACAATCTTCCATACCTAAGTTGTCATTCCGACGGCAGGAGTTCCGAAGTAATCGGGATGCCCAAGTGATTGATTGTAAACTAAATGTGAGCAGATTCCTCCTATCGTCGGAATGACATTCTGGGTTGTAAAAGTTTTTAATGCGCTCCTAGGCAATAGACAAACGAGTATTTTCCCCACCAATAACCTAGTCCATCACCCCCTTCCGCTTCATTTTGTAATAGTGGACCCCGGCCCCGAATACCCAGCCTTCCTTGCCCGCCTTGGTGCGCACTTTCACCCAGTGATCCGTCACTTTTTCGTAGCCCAGGCTGATTTCCTCGGTGTTTTCACTTTTTTGGTTCAGGAAGAATACAGGTTCGTACAGGTCGAGCTTGGTTACCAGATCACCTTTCAGGCCCGGCGTTTTGCGCATTTTCAAACCATCAATAGTGACGTAGAGCGTCGAGTATTTTGGGGCCGCCGCCGTTGGGGCAGGAGGAGTAGCCACGGGGGTGCGCGCTGGCTTAGCACTGGGTGTCGTGGTGGTTGGGGCAGGCACAGGCGTAGTGGTGATGACGGTGGTCGTGGCAGGCGGCATGGGCCGCTGGGTGTTGACTGTCGGGGGAGGCGGTACGCTCGTGGTAGGGGTAGCGATGGGCCGGGCAATCGTGTCGCGGCGAATGGGGCGGTCGTCAATTTCATCGTCCCGACTGGGTAGGCTGCGCACTAGGGTAGAACGCTGGTTGCCGCACTTGGAGATCGCCCATAAGGCCACGCAGGCCAAAAAGACGAAGATGATCAAAGTTTCTACTTTTGGGAGTTGCATAATGAGATTATAAAACGGCGGGTTCAGTGCCGGTGTTAAAAAGCATGAATGGGTAAGCCGCCGAAAAATAACAAAAAGGGCGAGGCAAGCAGCAGGGACTTTGGCAAGTCCTCTATCTTCGCTGTGCCAAAAGTACGGCGAAACCATCTTCCGTTTCCCCATTGATGATGACCTCGAAAGTATATGTCCGATAGTTTGCTGCATCAAATTGCCTTGACCCTGGTGCCGCAGGTAGGTGCCGTGACGGCCAAAACCTTGGTCAGCTACTGCGGCAGTGCGGAGGGCGTCTTTCGAGCCAAACGGCAGGAACTTCTAAAAATACCCGGCATTGGGCCGATCGTGGTGGACTGCCTACGCCAGGCCGAGCCACTCCAATTGGCCGAGCGCGAGCTGGCTTTCTTGGAAAAACACCACGTCACCGCCCTTTTTTATACCCACGAACGCTACCCAGTGCGGCTGCGCCAATGCCACGACAGTCCGGCCATGCTTTTTTTTCAAGGCTCTTCGGTGGACTTGCTAAACGCCGATCGCATCGTGGCCATCGTCGGCACCCGCCAGCCCACAGACTACGGAAAAGGCCTCTGCGAGGAAATCGTGGAAGGATTAAAGCCGTACAATGTACTCATCGTCAGCGGATTAGCCTACGGCGTGGATATTACGGCGCACCGCAAGGCCACCGCGCTGGGCATGGCCAACATTGGGGTGCTGGGACAGGGATTGGCCAGTATTTATCCCGCGCAACACCGCCCCACCGCCCTGAAAATGATGGAACACGGGGGCCTGCTGACCGAATACATCGCCGCTACCCGGCCCGACCGCGAGCATTTCCCCATGCGCAACCGCATCATCGCCGGGCTTTGCGATGCACTAGTGGTAGTCGAGTCGGCTGTCTCCGGCGGGTCCATGATCTCGGCGGAACTGGCCAGTGGACACGAGCGCGAAGTGTTTGCCTTGCCAGGACGTGCCAAAGACCCCAAGAGCGCGGGCTGCAATCTGCTCATCAAATCCATGCGGGCCAAGCTGGTCGAGTCGGCCTCCGATCTGGCCGCCGCCTTGCAGTGGCCCGAGCCGGGCAAAACCAAGACGGTCCAGATCCAGCTCTTTCTTGATCTCTCCGTCGCCGAGACCCGGCTGCTTGATCTTGTCCGGCAAACGCCCGACATTGCGATTGACCAACTCTCTTTGGCTGCCCAGCTGTCGCCTGGCGAACTGGCCACGTTGCTGTTGGAGCTGGAATTTAAAGGAGCGATCCGCACCCTGCCGGGGAAGCGTTATCGGGTGAGGTGAAGTATAAAGTATGAACTATGAACTGTGAGGTGGGCAACAGGGAGTGACTATCAGGACAAAAGGTATTCCGCAGAATCAAGTTTCAAATCCATCAAAAGCAACGGTCGGCAAGCAGAAAAGCCCCCACCACTGTACTTTTGCTCCATGAAAATTTTGTTTCTGATGGCCGGACTCAGCTGGCTGACCGTAGTGCCACTCCGTTCTCTCTCGCCCATACCAGTAGTCATTTCTCCCATCAAGCCACCCAAAAACATCATTTTATTGATCGGCGATGGCATGGGCCTCACCCAAGTGACTGCCGGGCTGTATTCCAATAGCAACCACCTGCACCTGGAACGCTTCCCGGTGACGGGCATCATGAAAACCCACTCGGCCCGTCACCTCATCACCGACTCGGCGGCGGGGGCAACGGCGTTTGCGTGTGGCTGCAAGACCTACAACGGGGCCATCGGCATGACCAACGACAAAAAGCCCTGTTTAACCCTGTTAGAGCAGGCCCAACAAAACGGTTTGGCCGTGGGTATGGTGGCCAGCTCGAGTATCACCCATGCGACGCCTGCCGCCTTCATCGCCCACACGCCTGGCCGGGCCGATATGGAGCAGATCGCCACTTTTTTCGTGCAAACGCCACTCGATCTGTTCATTGGCGGCGGCCTGAAATACTTCAACGAACGCAAAGCAGACCAGCGCAATTTGTATACGGAATTGGCCAACAAAGGCTATGCCTTGTCTATTTTTTCGGAAAAAAAATTGAGCGAATTGACCCTTGATCCGGCCCATCCGTTTGCCTGGTTTTCGGCGCGGGAGGAGCCGGAGAGTGTAGCCAAAGGCCGCGACTACCTGCCGCTGGCGGCCCGTCTGGCCCCCGCATTTTTGAAGAAACGCAGCGAAAAGGGTTTTTTTATGATGTTGGAAGGCTCGCAGATCGACTGGGCCGGCCATGCCAACAACGCAGACGATGCCATTAAGGAAATGCTCGACTTCGATGCGGCCATTGGCGAAATCCTGCAATTTGCGGAAGCCGATGGCGAGACGCTGGTGATCGTCACTGCCGACCACGAGACAGGTGGTATGGCCATCAAGGAAGGCTCGGCTATGGACAGCCTCAACATTGGCTTCACCACCGGATATCACACTGCTTCGCTGGTACCCGTGTTTGCCTATGGGCCGGGCAGCGAGCAGTTTCATGGGGTGATGGACAACACGGATATTTATGTAAAGATGAAGGCCTTGTTTGGTTTCCAGTAGCGTACCAGCGGGTTCAGCCGCCGAAAACAACCCAGACTGTAGCGGCCAAACACCTATGCCAACAACGGGCAAAACCTACCTGGCATATTCCAATAATTCGTTTACCTTGTCGCTATCGCCAAAAACTAAAAGCCATGAAATATATCCTTTTCGTTGCGCTCTTCATCGCGGCCCTGTTGCCCAATTGTAAGAAAGAACACATCATCATTAAAACGCCGGAGCCGATTGATACTATTGTGCCGATCGACACCGTACAACATATCATTGATCTGGGGCAGAGTGCAGTCTTAAAGAATGGCGTACTTTGGAATGCTCCCTCCCCTTGTGGTGCCTTTTATGAATACCTTACTAAAAGAAGATTCTCGCTCAAAGGCAGAAAAACCTATGCTAATAGTGGTCTAACGGAAACTGCTTTTATTAAGGATATTCCGCTGGTTATAGGTAAACATTCCATCACTATGACAAGATCACTAAGTGATTTTAACAATGGCATAGCGGATGCCGGATATACGATGGCCAACTATGACGAAGGCATTGGCAACTTCGACCCCGACACTACTAGGACGGATAATTTTATCGAAGCAGTAGCGTACCGGCGGGTTCAGCCGCCGATACCAGTTCGGCGGAGATTTGAACGCTGTTGTTCCTGGCTGGAAAAAGATTAGATTCGGTGGCTAAACCTGCCGGTACAAACACAAAAAGCAGCAGACCAACTGGCCCGCTGCTTTTTTAATGCACTACGCAAAGGAATTAACAAAAAAATGTGGAGAGAGTACCAGCCCTACCCCCCAGATGGACTGGCCTCTCGACCACGGGTTTTAAAGCCGCATTCGGCCTTAAAATATCATGCATAAAATTATAAGCAACTCCAGGTTCCGATCATCTTCGGATACACTTTAAAAGGCAACTACTGTGCCAATTTTCGAGATTCGCTATTTTTTTGGAAAGACAATTTGTCAGTCCAAGCGGGGCTGGCATACACTTTGAAAAATGAATAGGCGGCGTTTTTTGCCACTGTTGTGGCTGTATAACCGTCAGTTGCTATGGAACGAAACCGACAATATTGCAGGTCCCGTCCTTTCATAGCTTCTTAACCACCTTTTCATCAATCTTTATCCGCTTTTATAAACCCTCCTCCACCCTTCACCATCAACCGCTCACCAAATCAATAGCGAGAATTTATGCAAAAAGGCAAGATTTCCGTCCAAACGGAGAACATTTTTCCCATTATCAAGAAATTTCTGTATTCCGATCACGAGATATTCCTGCGGGAATTGGTCTCCAATGCCGTGGATGCTACCACCAAACTGCGGACGCTGGCCCAGCGCGGCGAAGTGAAAGGCGAGATCGGCGATACGACCATTGAGATCATCCTCGAAGAAGCGGATAAGCGGATCATCATCCGCGACCGGGGCATTGGCATGACGGAGGAGGAAGTCCAGAAATACCTCAACCAGATCGCATTTAGTAGTGCCGCCGAGTTCCTGGAGAAGTACGAGGACAGCAATGTGATCGGGCATTTTGGCCTGGGCTTCTATTCGGCATTTATGGTGGCCGATAAGGTGGAAGTAGTCACTAAAAGTTGGAAGGACGATTCCGAGGGCGTGCGCTGGATTTGCGAAGGCAGCCCGGAGTTTTCTATTGAAACGGTAGAAAAGGCCGAGCGCGGCACCGACGTGATCTTGCACATCAATGCCGACAACCAGGATTTTCTGCAAAAACATCGCCTCGAAGGGCTGCTCGAAAAATACTGCAAGTTCCTGCCTGTGCCGATCCAATTTGGCACCAAGACCGAGTACACCGAGACCGGCGAAGGCGAGGACCAGAAAGAAGAGAGCCACGAGGTGCCGAACATCATCAACGAGCCGCACCCCCTCTGGAAAAAGCAGCCGCTGGAACTGACAGACGAGGACTACCGCGCTTTTTATCGCCAACTGTACCCCATGGCCGCCGAGCCGATGTTCTGGATTCACCTGAACATCGACTACCCGTTCAACCTGACCGGCGTACTATATTTCCCAAAGCTCGGCAACGCCGTGGAGACCACGCGTAACAAAATCCACCTGTATTCCAACCAAGTGTACGTCACCGACGACGTGCGCGACATCGTGCCGGAGTGGCTGCTGCTGTTGCACGGCGTAATCGATTCGCCCGATATTCCGCTCAACGTGTCGCGCTCCTATTTGCAGAGCGATGGCAACGTCAAGAAGATCAGCGAGTACATCACCAAGAAGGTGGCCGACAAACTGCACGACCTGTTCAAAAACGACCGTCCTTCGTACGAGGAGAAATGGCGCGATCTGGGCGTGTTTGTCAAGTATGGCGTTATTTCGGACAAGAAATTTGAAGATCGGGCCATGAATTTTGCCCTCGTCGAAAACACGAAAGGCGATTTCTATTTGGTCAAGGATTTCAAGGAAAAAGTGCAAGCCATTCAGACCGACAAGCACGGGAAGGTGGTCTTCATCTATACCAATGACGTGGAGGCACACAACGCGCCAATCAAGTCCGCCGACCAGCGTGGCTACGAGGTGCTGCGGCTGGATACGGTGCTGGACAACCACTGGATACAGCACCTGGAGTACCGCTCTGAACTGGGCATCGTCTTTGTCCGCGTGGATTCTGACACGGTAGACAATCTGGTGCAAAAAGACGATAAGCGGGAGTCTGTGCTCTCCGAAAAGGAGCAGGCGGACGTGAAGACCATATTTGAGGCGGTGGTGAAAGGCCAGCCAGGCGCCAGTGTCACCCTGTCGCCGCTCTCGCCCGATGACCAGCCGGTGCTGATCACCAAGCCCGAATTCATGCGCCGGATGAAGGAAATGCAACACATGCACGGCATGGGCGGCATGGGCGATATGCCCGATACCTATAATGTGGTGGTCAATACCAATCACCCGCTGGTAGCGCAGAAGTTGTTGAAAATCGATGAGGAAGACGAACGTAGTGCCATGTCGCAGTACTTGGTCAATATCGCGCTGCTGCAACAGGGGATGCTGCGTGGAGAGGCTTTAACGGGGTTTGTGAACCAGACGCTGCATAAATTGTAATGCGGATCACGCGGATTTTTATGCGGATTTTTGAAGAGGGTGGGACTTAACGTTCCACCCTTTCTTGTATTTTTCCTAACTTCTAATTAACGTGAATACCGAAATCATCAAGGAAATCATTAAGATCGTTCCGACCGTCCTACTGTACGTCGTTATTTTAATCATCTTCCTGCGCTATCGTAAGCCCTTTGTGGAAGGCATACTGCCCAAAATCAGTGTTTTCAAAGCATTTGGCATCGAAGCCTCGTTCGTACGCGAGGGCATTGAAGGAGCGGGCCGCTCGGCCAACAAGACCGGGGTGCAGGCCAGCCCCAGCCTGCTGCAACGCCTGTCGCGCTACTCCAAGAAGCCCCTGCGTGTGCTGTGGGTGGACGATAACCCCGACACCGTGCTGTACGAATCCGGGGTGCTGCAAAACCTCGGTATGATGGTCGAGTTTGCTAAAAACTCCGTCAACGCGATGGAGCGCCTGGGCCGAGAAAAATTCCAGATCGTTATCTCCGACATCCATCGTGGCGACAAGGCCACGGCCGGGCTGGACTTTATGCACGAGCTGCAAGGTCAGCAATCTAGTACGCCGATGATTTTTTACGTGTCCGAACTGAATAAATCGAAGGGCGTGCCGCCGGGTGCGTTTGGCATCACGGACGACCCGAATGAGTTGATCCACTTAGTGTTGGATGTAGCGGAGCGGATGTAGGGTAGGGTCCCAAGTCCGCGCCGATAATTGGCCTTTATCCAGAAACCTGACTTATAGGAAAACCCGGTACGGCCCAGCCCATTCTTCCATTTAGTTTTAGACCCAAAATAAGCACCATGAAATACTTATACACCCTCGTTTTCGCTTTATTTATGCATTATGTTGACGGACAAGTCTCGGTCTGGAACAAGGAATTACCGTTTTCCATAACCTCTGGGGGCGGATTGGGCATTTCTTTGCAAACCTGGGCGGACGGCTATCTGGTAGGAGGCGCAAAAAACATCGTTACTTTAAACAAATCCGGCGAAGTAACGGGTGCCATCATTACGCCTTTTCTGCCTACCACCTATGGATTTGGCAGCTTTATCCGCTCAAAAACGGACCCTCAAACCGGGGAGCAATATTTCCTGCTGGCCACTACCAAATTAGGAGCGTCCAACGCAATGACGATCAGCGAATATCGCCCGGGACAG
>JAYUXG010000631.1:0-2811 GCA_043753125.1 Saprospirales bacterium
GATGCAGCAGCAGATGGCGCAGGGGATGCCCGGTGCCCAAGCCTGCCAGAAGCCCGGTAAAGGCCAGGGGAAGGGCGAAGGCAAATCCGGCAAAGCCCCAATGGACAAGATTACCAAGGGCCAGGGCGACGTGAACCAGCAGATGAAAGACCTGAAAAAGCGTTTGGAAGAGCAGGGCAAAAACCCCGGCGGCAAGAAGCCGGGCGGCTCAGACCCGGGCAGCGGCAAAGGCGGCGGTGGGCAAGGCGAAGGCAGCAGCAGTGAAGACTTCGCCAAAATGGCCGCTAAGCAGGCCGCCATGCGCAATGCCCTGCGCGAGTTGCAAAAACAAAAACAGGAGCAGGGCAAAGGCAGTAAGGCACTGGATGAGATCATGGACGACATGAACAAGGTGGAAACCGATCTCGTCAACAAACGCCTCACCAACGAGATGCTGCAACGCCAGGAGCAAATCATGTCGCGATTGCTGGAAGAAGAACGCGCCGAACGCGAACGCGACCAGGACGAGCAACGCGAAGCAGAGGCCGCCAAGCAACAACCGGCCAAAATGCCGCCCGCACTCGAAGAATATTTGAAGAAACGCCGCTCCGAAGTGGAGCAGTTTCGCACCGTGTCGCCTGCCTTGAAACCGTTCTACAAACGGATGGTGGAAGATTATTTGAAGGGGGGCGCGTTGTAAAAAGGCTGTAATAATTAACCAGTCATTGAAAAAGCAGTAGCCATCACCTTGATGGTTACTGCTTTTTTTATGGAAGTGCTGCCCTCTCACTGCTTCCCCACCACCAAAAACGGCTTGCCCGCCAGCACCTCGCCCCGCTCCAGGTACTGCAACAGAAAAGTCCCTGCTGTAAACCCGGACAGGTCAAGTACCGTACTCAAATCATTGGCTGGGGCTACCCATTCGCGCAGCACCCGGCCTTGCAGATCCACGATACGGAACCGCCCCTGGCGAAAATCATAGCCGCCATGATAGACGGTCAGGTGATTGGAGGCCGGATTGGGGTACAGTTTGATCTGGTCGCCCAGAGCCGCCTCCGGCCCGACCCCAACCAACTGGCAGCCCGGCACCAGACAGCCCTGATCGTCCACGCGAAGCAGCCAGCCCTGCTGTCGCGGCTCGGTAAGCGAGTACTTGACCGCTTGGCCACAGAGCCAGTAGCCGCCCGGTGCGGCGGCCAGATCAAAGATCGCATGGGAACGCGACATGGTGGAATCGCTGTAGTAATAAACATGGCGCATCCACAGGCTGTCGCCGTTTTCGGCCACTTTGGCGATGATGCCCAGTTGAGTAGTGACATCTGAAGTAGTATCGTAGTTGGGCACAATCACCGTCCCGGTGGCCACATAGCCGCCTCCCTCGTTGGCGGCCACCACCCGAATGAATTCATTGTCGCTGTCGGAATACACCCCGCTACGGAAGGGGGTTTCCCAGTCCAGCGTGTGGTCCGGTTTCAGTTTGAAGAGGCTGGGCGTGTGCAACAGGTAGCTGCTCGTGGAATTGACGATCTCTTCCTTGCTGAGGCCCGAGGCTCCGATGATGCTGCCATCGGGCAAGTGCAGCATATCAAGTACCCACCACCCCCGCACGGGCGGCAGCGCAGCGGCGGGGGACTTCCATTCCCAGAGGAGATTGTCGCCGCTGCTGTCCACCTTGGCGATGGTTTTGCGACATACAATGTTGTGGTTAGTAAGATTTGTGAACTCCATGCCCCCAAATAGGATACCGCCGTCAAAGTCTTGGAGTAACGAAAGAGACCCGTTCCTAAGGCTGCCGCCATAAGTCTTCAACTATTCTATTTGCAGGTCATGGTCCAATTTGGCCAGAAAAATATCCTGCGGGGCACCATTGAGGTTGCCGGTTATCATGTATTTATTGTCATCCAAGTTCAGGATGGCGGTGACCACGATAAAATTATCATCGGGAAGGTAGGGGCTTCTGATCTGGTTGAACCTTATCAGTTCTCCCAGGGGAGTAAATTCGGCCACAAAGTCGGCCGGTACGGGGTCAAACAGATAGCCCGCGACCATAAAATTACCCACTGGATTTTGGATCAACTTTGGCAACCAAGAGTTAATTTCCTTGGTAGAATCCACTAGTTCTCTGGTCCGCAGGAACTGCCCATCTAGTGCCACCTTGCCGAAAAAAGTGCCTGCCCGAAAGAGGCTATCGGTCATCACCCCTTTTACGTACACACAACTGTCGGTGGGGTAAACGCCGGTCAAAACGGTGGCGAGGTAGCCCAGGGTGTATTTCGAGTTGACGTAGGTGAGCTGGGCGTGGGCCGTCGTACAGAGCAACAAACCCAGCGTAAGGGTCGCAAGGAAATTTTTCATGATAAAGAAATAATCGGGTGATACCGGCGTAGCCAGAAACAGGCTAATACGAACACTATTAGTTTGACCGTACGAAGAAGCCAAGCTGTACACTGAATCGTAATAAAGGTTGGAATCGTTGACGTCCTGTATGCAAGATATGGAAAAGAAAACAGTGTGCAGAGCATAATCTTGCCGAATCTGAGCGAGGAAGGCTTGACCTCAGCGGCAGTAAGGCCTCCAAGCGAAAACTTTAACGTATTCACCAACAAGGTATAGGTGCCTTGGGTATTGGACGTAGAAATAGTATGATGGGCATGCTCAAACCAGATTTTTAGTCATAGTGCAATAATGCCATTTGTCCCGCTTCAAAAAACGGGGACAGGATTTTTTGGTTGCCGCGCTTGGTGAAAACACCATAGCCGTCAGGGTAAGCGAATAAATGTTGATATTTCGGGCAAAAATAGCGATTTATGACCTTGGACACGACGTTAGTTG
>JAYUXG010000632.1:0-6909 GCA_043753125.1 Saprospirales bacterium
AAAGGCGTAATATCGCCCCCTCCGGAAATCCACTCCGGCATAATGTCTGGAAAATCAGCGGGTTCGTACGTTTTGGACAACAAGATGATCGTATCGCCGGGGCAATAAGTTGGCTTTTCCGGGTCCAGGGAGATCGTACTCTCGGGCAGCGAATCCACGCGGATACGTACCGAGTCGCGGACCAGGCAACCATTGAGGGTAGCGTTGGCCAAAATAGTCACGGACTCATCGGGTGAGCTGGTCACGCTTGCCCCGGTCGTACTGCTGACGTAAAAACTCGGCGACCAATTGATCGTCCCGGCGGGCTGGGCCTGCGCATTCAACGTCACCGTATCGCCCAGACAGATTTCGCGGTAGTCTTCCCCGACGATGTCCAGATTGGCCTGAATAACGGTCACGGTCACACTGCCAGTCTGCGAGCAGGCCCCGGTAGGACTGGTGGCGGTGAGGGTATAGGTCCTGGTTTGGTCGGGCAGGGCGATTGGGCCGCTGCTGGTTGCATCGCTCAAGCCGTCCGTTGGGGTCCAGGCATACTGGGTAGTGGTGTTCAGTGTGTCCGCCAGCCGCACCGGATAACTTTGGCAAACCGTCGTATCGGAGACCAGCGTCGGAAAGAACAGCGTGTCCACCACAATGGTCACCTCATCCGTCACGGTGCAACCAGCGATAGTCACTTTCACCTGATAGGTAGTGGTCTCAGTAGGCGAGGCCACAGGATTGGGACTGAATTTGTCGCTTAGCCCCGTCGCCGGACTCCACAGCAGTCCGGCATTGTCCACGTTGTTGGTGCTTTGCAGCTGCACACTGCTGCCCAGGCAAAGGTTGGAGTCGGCCACGGTGGCCTCGATCATTGGATCGATGATCTTGATGTAAGCGGAATCCTTATCCACACAGGTGCCGACGGTGCCAGTTATTTCCAGCAAAATATTTTGGGTGGGCGTAATAGAGGGGGTGGCGATAAAAGGATTGCTCACCGCGCCGGGGGGCGTCCAGAAGTACGATTGGGCACCGACTGCCCGCAGTTGCAGCGTACCACCGGCGCAGACCAGCAAGGTGTCGCCACCGTTGATCTCGACTTCCACATTGTCGTTCAAATCCACGGTCAACGTAGAAAAAGTGACTACACCGCAGCCAAAATTGCTCGAAATCTCGACGATGATGGTCTCCGAACCTTCCGCAACATTGTCGCCGATGAGGGTGATCGGGAACGACAGCTCGGTCTGGCCCGGCTGGAAGGTGACGACATTGGGAATATCAAGCACGTAGTCCGTGCCGAGCGTCGCCGTGCCACCGATGTTGATGGAGTAAGTAGTGGCCTGGAGCTTTGGCTCGTTGAGCCGTATGACCAGCACATCCTGCCCGCCGGTACAGCTTTCGATGAAATAGTCAATACCATTGGCAAAATCAATGGCCAGCGACGGGCCGCCGCCTTGGATTTTGGAAATGAACACGCCCGAATCGAAAGTATCGTCGGAGCGGTCGGCAATGGCGAATTTCAGGTGGTACGTATTGCAGGGCGTGACTTTGGAGCGGGCGGTCAGGCTTTTTTTGATCCCCAGCGAGTCGGAGGTGAGGCCATCGTACACCAATTCCTGCCCCAGCGAGTAGTCGCGGTAGTACGGCCAGTTTTGCTCAAAGTTCACGCTGTTGATTTCCACCGGCGTGTTGGTGCCGGGCAGGGTCGCCAGGTTTTTTGTCCCGCCCAAGGCCGGGTCGCCCGCGATGCCGGGTCCGGAAATGAGGAAAGCGAAGATATCGTTGTAGACGTTGTTCACAAATTCCGGGTATTCTTCCGAGCCAAACACGTATTCAAAACTGAGTTCGTCCGTGGCGGCAAATACATCCACCTCCACCACGCAGGCATCCTCGGAAATCGGAAAGTCGATGCCTTGCTGTTGCTGCGAGAGCGTGTCCAAGTCAGCATCGCCTGGTCCACCGAGCATATTGTAGGCATTGCCACTGCTTGGCCCAATCGCCGCCGCCGCCAGACCGGAGGTCAGCAGCAAGCCCTTGCTCATTTGCAGATCGTTATTGTCCGAAGGATAACTGAAGGTGGCAAAGCCCCCGTCCGCGCACTTTATCCCCGTCACGTTGACGGTCGTAAAAGGCGTTTCCACAAATTCCGCGATGCTGTCCTGATTGATGTCGGGATTCAGGGTGATGCCGGCATGAGGCGTGCAAGGGTCGGGGCTGCACTGCCAATGGCCCTGCCAACCCTCGAATTCCAGGGTATTGTCCGATTGGAACTGCACCGTAAGACAGCCGCTCGAAGCCTGTACGGTGTAGCAGACGCCGCCCCAGTTGTTGTCGCCGTTGCCGCCCACCTCGCCGATGGGCTGTCCGGTAGGGGTGGGGCCGTCGTAAAAATTCAGCACATCGCTGCTGCCGGCCTCAATGTTGTAGTAATCCAGCGTGAACGTGATGCAGGCCGATGGCTGGCTGGGACAGATGACAAAGAAATGGTCCTCGTCCGAGCCATAGTCTGCGTCCGGGCCACCGGAGTCGTAGAGCGTACCGGCGCACAAAGTCGAGCTCCCCTGATCAATGGTCACAATGGGTGGTATTTTGTCCACGCAGACCGTGAACTCGCCCCAGTTGGGGGTGGCCGTGATGGAGTAGTCGGATACACGGACAAAGTAGAGGAGGCCGGGTGTGAGGCCCTCTACGTCGAGGAACAGGCTGTTTTCGCCCACTTCGGCCTTGGCGCAGAGCAATTCGGCAAAACCGTCGATGTTGGCCTCGCAGTCGCCCCGGTAGATGGCAAACTGCGGATTCCCGATCGGGGTGGTACCCACGCCTGTCACCGTGATACGGTATTCGGTCAACGTATCGGAGCAGACAAACGAGAACCATACGTCGCGCGTGGCAATACCGCCGTTGAAACAAGAAGGTTCATTGTCAAAACCGATGTTGGAGTTGGTAGCCCCCACGTTGGTAAAAGCGGTGGCCAGGCAAGTCGGGGCCACGCCCAGTTCGATTAAACTGTCGCAGTGAAAATCGTCGTAAGAAAAATTTTGGGCGGTTGTTTGGGTACCCACGGCTAGCACGGCCCATAAGAGGAGAAGTTTTTTCATGTCAAGATTTATCTGAATCGAAATCGGCGGGCAAAAAAACGAATTTTCAGCAACTCTGCCCAAAAAGCAGGGCTATTTGCATCTGCCCAGGCTTACCCGCACCTCTTCCAAAGTAAATAGCCGGTTGTTGTTGCCAAAATGCGTGTTCACGTAGTTCAGCACATTGGTGATATCGATGTCGGATAGCTGACCGGCAGCGGGCATTTCCTCGGCGTAGGTTTTGCCGTTCACCACGATGGTATCCCGGAGGCCATAGCGGATCAGACAGGGCAGCTGGTCGTGGTGGTTGGCCAGGTAATCCACACCCGCCAGCGGCGGAATGAGGACACCCAAGCCCTCCCCAGCGTCCATGTGGCAGTTGGCGCAGTAGCTTTTATAAATCCGGGCACCGTCCTGGTAGGGGCTGCTTTCACAGGCGGTAAAACATGATAAGCTACCTATAAAGAAAAGAACGCTACAACGCATCAAAAAAGAGCAGTTGAAAGATGGAAACAAAAAGCCTCAGGCAACGGAAGAAGCAGGCAAGTAATTCAACGTTTCTCTTGGCGGGCGGGTTGGGGGGCATCGTGTGCACCTAAGCGTTTTACGCACTTGGGCTAGATCAAAAATTATCGTAAGAGATTAAATGTCAACGTTTTAATCTATAAATAACCAACCGCTACTTAAACTGCTCCGCCAACAAATTATCTATATCGCGCAGGAAGCGATCTACCTCCTCGGCTTTGGTGCCATCGCAAAATGCCCGTACGTGCCGGTCCTTGTCCACCAAAATGATCCGCCCGGAGTGGTCGAAACCGCCCGGCGATTCGGGGTCTTCGGTGGCCACGCTGAAGTAATCGTCGGCGATCCCATAGATAGCATCGTGGTCGCCCGTGACGAGGTGCCATTTGCGGGCCTCAATGCCCAGCTTTTGGGCATGCCTTTTCAGGGCGGCTACGCTGTCATTATAGGTATCAATAGAGTGCGACAGCATCACGACCCGGTCGTCATTCTTGTATTTTTCATAGATGCGCAGGCCGTTCTTTTTTACCTTTGGACAGATGGTCGGGCAATGGATGAAAAAGAAATCCACGACGTAGATTTTATTGGCAAAAGTAGCATTGGTTACTACCTGGCTATCTTGGTCGATAAACCGGAAATCCGGCACCGAGCGGTACACCGTATCGCCCGCCGCATCCAGATCGCGTTCCCCCAAAATGGGCAGGGTGCGGTGGTCAGCGGAGTGCTGGCAAGCCAATAAGGCAGTGATAATCAAAAAATTAGACAGCAAAAGGCGCATAGAAAACGAATTAAACTAGTTGACGGGCTTCCCCAGTTTTTTCCCATTCGCCAAGGCTTGCTGCACAGCGGCGCGGATGCGGAGCATACTTGCTTTCTGTTTCTTCAGATAGCTGCTCGCTTCGACCGGCGACATGGTGCCGGGCGAGCGGTAGTCGCGCATCCAGGCCATCATATCGAACCCCGCCCGGCTGATCTCGGCAATCGCCGTGGTGTAAGGCTTGCGCTCTGCTTCGCCCGATAGGGTCTTAAAGTCTTCTTTTAATTGTCGTCCGACCCGTTCCATCTCCGAGGATTCCTTCATAACCTGATCGTGCAGCGCATTCACTTCCTCTTCCAGGGTCTTGTTCGGGTCGTCGGCGGGTAAATTGGTGATTTCCACCGCAGCGGCTACCTCCGTGGCGGCATGTCGCAAGTGTTCCGAAGTGGCCACCTCCAAATCCATTTTACAGACCGGACAGGTGCCCGGCTGGTTGTAAGTCTTGCCCTTTTCGCAGTCCATTGGGCAGATGTAGGCGACTTGCTGTGCAATGGGCTGGGGTTGCTGGGATGGGGAAGTAGTTGCCGGGGTCTTGGGGTCGTTCTGGCAGGCAGGAAAGACCAGTGCGGCGAAAAGCACTGGAACGGACCAACGAAATAGTTTCATTTTTTTGAAAAAATTGAATGGACATACATAAATTCTTGCAGCCCGCAAGGGTGGGAGAGGGAGATACAAAGGTAGGTACTCCCCGGTCCGTTTTTTGTCAAAAAATACTTTGTAGGGAACAAGTGAACAATAAATTAGCACAATATTACTTATCTGAGTTGTCATTCCGACGCTAGGAGGAATCTGTTCAAGTGGTTGATTATCAATTACACCGGGGCAGATTTCTCCTAGCGTCGGAATGACATTCGGGGTGGTGAAAGTTCACAAGTTATTCTTTACACGTTCCTAAACCCCGGTCCACCCGAAGCAGCCTGATGGACCGCCATTTTTGGGCGATGTATAGTTGGCCAACCAACGGCCATCACGCTACCGGCTCCGGGCTGGTGCTGTGCACCAACGGCAAAATAACATGAAAAGATGCACCCTCTCCTTCCTTGCCGATGGCAAATATGTCGCCCCCGTGGTTGACCGCGATGCGGCGGCAAAGGGCCAGGCCGATGCCGGTGCCGACATAGGACTGCTTATCGTGCAGGCGTTTGAAAATGATAAAGATTTGCTCCGCATAGGCGGGATCGAAACCGATGCCGTTGTCCGTAAACAATAGTTCGCAGTACTCGCCGGAGGCATGGCGACCGATGTGCTGTAGTGCTTCTTCTGCGCTGAGTAGCCGGGACATAATGGTGATGACGGGTGGCTTGCGCTCAGCAGAGAACTTGAGCGCATTGTTGAGCAGGTTGCGGAACAACTGGGTCATCTGTAGTGGGATGGCCTCGATGACCGGCAACTCGCCAACCACTAGCTCCGCTTGGCTATCGCTGATTTTCAGGTCAAAATCGGGGAGGACGTTGGCATAGACCTCATTCAGGTCGGTCAGCACGAACTCGTCTTCCTTGCGGGTGGTGCGGGCGAAATGGAGCAGGTCGTCGATGAGCAGGCTCATCCGGTGTGAAGCAGCAGTCATTCTATCCAGATGCTCGATGCCAGTCTCCGGCAGGTGGGTGCGGAAGCGCTGCTGCAAAATATTGGCAAAAGTAATGATTTTGCGCAGCGGCTCCTGCAGGTCGTGGCTGGCCACGTACGCAAACTGCTGTAGCTCTTCGTTGGAGCGTTTGAGTTGCCCGTTCACCTCCACCAGTTCCTCGGTGCGTTCCTGCACCCGGCCATCCAACTCTTCGTTCAGTACCCTCTGCGCATGGATGTCGGTACAAGTGCCGATGAAGCCGATGAATTCGCTCAAATTCGAGAAGGAAGGCTTGCCGATGACGCTCAGCCAACGGTACTCGCCATCACGCCGCAGCCGCCGGTACTCCAGCTCAAACTTTTGATGGGCATCAAAATTGGTCGCATATATCTCCAGACAACGCGCCAGTTCATCGGGATGGATTCCTTCGGCCCAGCCCTTGCTGATCTCTTCTTCCAGGGTACGGCCACTGAATTCCAGCCAGGTGTTGTTAAAAAATGTGCATTGTTTGTCCAGGCCAGCCACCCAGATCATGACCGGCGCATTGTCGGCCATATCCTGAAAGGCGGCCAATTGTTGCGCCCGCCGGTGAGCGGTGACGTCTTCAATAGCCAGCACGATCAGCTCGCGTTGGCTTTTGTGCTGTATCAGTTTGTGGGCATTGAGCAGCATGATTTTTTCGCCAATGACCGGAAATTTATGCTCTACTTCGAATCCGTAGAAAGAGTTGTCCCGTGGGAGGATGTCTTCCAGCAGTTCACGCAGCTTCGGGATGTCCCACTGCCGGTTGCCGAGCATATAGATCAATTTGCCAAGGGTCTCTTGCTCCGTGATCTGGAAGGTTTTGTAGAAAGTCTTATTGGCCGACTTAATGCGCAGGTCCCGGTCCAGCACCAGGAATGATTCACCCATAGTGTCGAACACGGCTTCGGAGAAGGCGTATAATTCCG
>JAYUXG010000633.1:0-6873 GCA_043753125.1 Saprospirales bacterium
TAAATTTGGCCCTCCGCAAATTGGAACATTTAAAAACTAATGTACGCCGCCTGCCAGGTTTCCATCGCGCCTCTACGCGCTCAGCCCTCCGACAAGAGCGAGATGGTGTCGCAGCTGCTTTTTGGTGAGACGATGGAGATTGATGAGCAAAAGGACAACTGGCGGCACGTCCGCTGCACTTGGGATGGCTACACCGGCTGGCTGGATGCCAAGCAGATTAAACGCTTGACCGTCAGCGAGTTCGAGGCGTATCGCGAACAGTCGGCCATCAGCCTGTCCTTGGTGGAGGGTCTCATGGCCGCCGATCACTTCATCCCGATCACCTTGGGCGCAGTACTGCCCGACTACGACGGGCTGCGCTGCCGACTGGGCGACCAGGCCTTCCAGTTTTCCGGCCCGGTAGCCACGCCCGGCCAAGTGCCACAGACCAGCGATTGGCTGGTGCGCATCGCCCGGCGCTACCTCCACGCGCCCTATCTGTGGGGTGGGCGTTCTCCATTTGGCATCGATTGTTCGGGCCTGACTCAGATGGTGTTCAAGATCGCTGGCGTACGCCTCCTGCGCGATGCTTCCCAGCAAGTGGGACAGGGCCGCCTGGTGGATTTCATGGAGCAGTGCCAGGCGGGCGACCTGGCTTTTTTTGACAATAGCAAGGGCGACATTACCCACGTGGGCATTATTTTGCCGGACTGCCACATTATCCACGCTTCGGGCCACGTGCGGGTGGACAAACTGGACCATTTCGGAATTTTCAACCGCGAACAAAACCGGTATTCACACCAATTGCGTATTGTAAAACGGGTGTTGCCAGATGCACCGTTGGAAGGGCCAGCGGTAGAGGAGGGTGGCCGTTCGGCGGAGTTGGCGGGGCAAGGGACGCTGTTCGGGTGACAACTTTTAAAAGGCCACCTGCAAAGAGTCGCGCATGCCGTTGTGCTTATTGTCATGTTGCGACCAGTACGCCTCCATCCGTGTGGTTTTCAATTGCCCTTTGCTCATTAGTTTTCCGTTGTCCAGTTCCTCCCAGCCCAATATACGGTAAGGGGAAGTGGGTTCAAAACGGATCGCCAAGTCGCGGGCCATGTCGTCGTAATGTAGGCGCAAGGTGTGTTCGCCATTGCCTTTTTCCATGGATAAGGTGGCATCATGTACCTGAAAGGGCTGGTGCCGGAAGCGCAGGTACAGGGTGGCGGGTACCACCTGTACTTTTCCCAGGGGCAAAGCGGCTGGGTCAATGCGCAACTTGGTCCACAGCTCATCTTCCAGCAGGGTTTGCGGCAGCCGTTGGTCGCTATCCCCTTCTGTTTCGAAATAGGAGAATTGCCGGATGCGATAGTCCTTTTTGTCCAGATTGCGCTGGGTAAAGACCTGTCCACACCAATCTTGCACCGTACAGGTGGTCTTCAGCGTGGGGCTACCGTCCACAGGGGTGAACACTGATTCTTCCACAGAATAGTCGTAAATGCCGGTATGAAAACGGCGGACGCTGTTGAGTTTCAGGACGGCTACCCGGTCGCTGCCCGCTTGGTCGGGGTAGTCCAGTTTGACCTGTTTCTGGCGCGACAGATCTTCGGTCACAAAGATATTCACCTGTTCGGCGGGGCGCAACTCCCCATAGCGTTCTTGTGTGACGGTGTAAGAACTGAGCTCAGCCTTGCCCTGATACCAATACTCTTGGAAGCCCGTCGACACCGGGATCGAAGCGAGCGTGGCGGTCGGGGTGGAGTCGGCGGCTTTGATATTTTGCGGAGCATGGCTACACTGTGAACAAATAAAGGCGGCGAGTCCTAAAAGAGGCAAACAAAGAAAACGGGTCATAAAAGCATTTTTGAAGATAACAAAACGGAACGAAAAACGGTCAACGCCGACGGTAAATTTCTACCCAGACGCCCGCATGGACTTGTCGGAATTGTAGGTTCCAGTCGTGGCGCAATCGCTCGTGGTCGGCTGCCGATAGGTCGTTGAACACATTGGACGCAAAGATATAGCTGTTGCGTTGCCAGTCCAGTTCGGCGAAATGGCGCGAGTCGCCGTTTAAAAGCAGGTTTTCGCCAGTATTCAGGTTGGGAAAAGCCGAGCCAACGGTCTGGAAATCTACCCTTTCTTTTTCCAAAAACATCAGTGCCTTCGCCCGCATTTGGTGGTAAGGCTGGTGGGCCAGGGTACTGTCCCAGTCCATCGAAATGCCGGACGGGTATACCCACAGATTGCCCGTGGCCATCCCGAAAACCAGGGCAGTAAATATCCACTCTTTCCTGCTATTGCTCCATTTGACAATATTAACCCATTGAAAGACAAGTAGATGCAAGGCCAGAAATCCCGGTAAAAGGTAACGATGCGCCGATAAATTCTGGTACAATACTGCCGAAGGCGTAAGCACTAAGATTACAGTAATGAGCAGCAAAAGGCAAACAATATTAAGTGACGCTGACGCAGAAAATGAATAATTTTTTTTCCTAAGCCAAAAATTTCTTATCAGAAAAACAACTACCACCCACTCAACAATACGCCCAAAGTCAAGCCAACGCCAGCCCACTACGGCCAGGTTGCGCAACAGCCCCCAGCCCTGCGCCCGCTCGAAGGCTGCTGCCCAGGCAGAGCCGGGATGATAGCCGATCCATCCAGTGGCCTGGTGGTGCCACCACAGGAACCAAGCGGCAAAAGCAAAACCGGGGACGAATGCGTATACAGAATGCGGAATGCGGAGTGCAGAATATAATACCCAGGCTGGCCTGTTCCGCACTCCGCATTCCATATTACACATGGCCAACGTCCAGATAAAAATTGCCCCGGCGGTCATCATGCCGCGCATACTGATGGTGCATAGCCCTAATATGCCGAGGGCGAGAAAAAATGGGCGTTGTTCCAGCACACTGGCCACGGCCAGCAGGAAAAAAAAGGCCAGGGCTACGTCCGGGCTGACCAGCGTCATTTGACCGAGCATTACGGGATCGAGTAGCACCAATGGTAGGAGCCAGAAAGACGAGAGGGGGGAAGAGTAAGAAAGCGAGATTTGTTGTCCCAAACGGCAGAGCAGGCCGACGATGCCGACCAAAAAAGGCAGCATGGCCCAATGACTGGCAGGCAAATTTTTGCCAAAAAAAGTCCAGACGCAAGCGAGATAAAAACCAAAAACGGGCGGGTGGCCGCTGTCTATTTCTGGCGGGAGGGGCGTCCAGCGGAGGGCGTTTTCATAAAAATGGTGGGCGTGTTTGGAAGCCAGTTGCACCGTGTCCCAAAAGAAAGGATCGTGCTGTACAGACCAGATCAGGGCAACGGGGCAGGCCAATGCAATAACGAATGCTGAATGCTGAAGTATAAACGATGAACGATGAATGCTGAACGACATCACGTTTTTAATAGATTATATAGTCGATAGAATAGTAATGACCAAAAACAAATTATAAATACGGATAATTGAATATCTACATATTTTCAAGCAAATTAGAACCGGCTAATTATTCTGTATTTTCATAGTTCATATCAGTGCAAGCGAACACTAATCAGCCGCAAAAACTCGCTGCGCGTCTCGTCATTGCGAAATTCGCCGGTAAAGGCCGAAGTAGTGGTGGCACTGTTTTGCTTTTGCACCCCACGCATCATCATGCACATATGCCGGGCTTCGATCACCACTGCTACGCCATGCGGTTGCAGGGTCTCTTGGATCACGTCGCGCACCTCGATGGTCAAGCGTTCTTGCACCTGTAGGCGGCGGGCAAAAACATCCACCACACGGGGCAGCTTACTCAGTCCGACGATGTAGCCATTGGGGATGTAAGCGATGTGGGCTTTGCCAAAAAAAGGCAACATATGGTGTTCGCACATGGAGTACACTTCAATATCCTTTACCAGCACCATTTCGCTGTAGTCCTCCTTGAACATAGCCGAACGCAGGATGGCCGCCGCGTCCTGGCCATAGCCCTGGGTCAGGAATTGCAGGGCCTTAGCGGCGCGTTCCGGCGTCTTCAACAGCCCCTCGCGGTTGGCGTCTTCGCCCACGCCAGCCAATATGGCCTGATAGTTCATCATCAGCCGCTCGGTCAGCGCATCATCGTATTGCTCGGATTTCTTGTAAGCCATTGTTTAAAAACTAGTGTGGCCAATAAAAAAACTAATATAGTCCCTATGGAAACTAATGTGGCTAATACGCTACGGTGCATCCCAGCGACCACATTTCTCTTACTTTAATCTACTCTCCATAATACTCCGCATAAATAGTCTCTGTTTCCCAAAGTTTGATGGCGTGGAGCTGGCAAGTTTGGTCGGCCAGTGTGGGTGCCAGGCGTTGCCAGATGAGCAGAACAAGGTTTTCGGTGGTTGGTTGCAACCCAGCCGGGATGAAGTCCACGTCCAAATTGAGGTTGCTATGGTCGAGGTGGTCAGTGACGTGCGTCTGAATAAGCCGACTCAGTCTTTTCACATCCATGACAAAGCCGGTGTGTGGATCGGGGCGGCCTTTCACGGTGACGTGCAGGGTGTAATTGTGGCCGTGCCAGTTTTTGTTGGCGCATTTGCCAAAGGTTTCCCGGTTTTGCTCTTCCGTCCAGTCTGGCACCCAAAGCCTGTGGGCGGCGTTGAATCGTTCGATGCGTGTTATATAAACCATTGAAAATTAGATGATTTTAAATTTTTGTTGGCAGTCTTCGCACTTGGACGCTATGAGGCCGTCCGCTAAGAGGGCGCAAAATTAAGCCGAAAATCTGTTCGCCGCGTCGTTGCCAGGGCATAGAGGGGTGGGGCCTTGTTTTTTATTTATTTGCCTTTTGCTTATTCGCTCCTTGCCTTCCCGATAAAAATCGGGATGTCACTTCGCTCCATTTCATCCGTGTAGGTTCCGGTTTTATCTAAAAACTGGCGTTTCCCGCCGCCAATGGTCTTGCTTTGCCCAGTTATGAAAACCCGGCACTTGCTCGATAGTATCTACCGCTTCCTCAACCGGCGGCCCGTTTACCACGGGTTGTTCTGGATAGTGCTGTTTTCTATGATGATCGGCACTGGCAAAGGGCCGGAGATGACCTGGCTACAGACCATTGGGAACGAACTGGTGGGCTTGTTTTTTTTCGCGCTGTTGGTATACTTCAACCTGCTTTATCTCATACCGAACTACCTGGCGCGGCAGGCTTTTTTTTATATCGGACTGGTGCTGGTGGCCTGTGCAGTGGTCACGCCCATTGAGGTGTTGGTGCTCTACCTCAAGTACGCCAACCAATCGGTGTACCGGGCGGAGTTGGTGCAGAAGCAGTCGGATCTATTTTTGTCCAACGTCATCATTACTTTGCTTTCCACGGTGCTGCGGGTCATCATGGACTGGTGGAACTATCAAAACGAGAAACAGGTGCTGCTCACGCAGACGATGCAGTCCGAACTGCGCTTTTTAAAGAGCCAGATCAATCCGCATTTCCTGTTTAATACGCTGAACAACCTGTATGCCCTGACGCTGAAAAAGAGCGACAAGGCACCGGAGATCGTGCTGAAGTTGGCCGAGATCATGCGCTATATGCTGTATGAGTGCAACGAGCGGCAAGTATACCTGTCGAAGGAGATTCATTATATCCACAATTACCTCGATCTCGAGCGGCTGCGCCAGCCCAAGGACGCGGACATCCGGTTCACCACGCAGGGGAATATCAGCGAGCAATTGGTCGCACCGCTGTTGTTTGTACCATTTATCGAAAACAGCTTCAAGCATGGGTTGAACAACCAAATCGGCAGCGGCGGGTTTGTGCGCCTGCATTTGGCAGTACAGTCCAACGACCTCGAATTCTTCATTGAAAACAGCAAGGCCGAGGCCCTGCCCCGCCAAGACCATCCACGCAGCGGCGGCATCGGGCTGACCAATGTACACCAACGCCTCCAGATACTGTATCCCGAACAATACACCTTGACCGTGCAGGACGAACCCCACCGCTACGCGGTGACTTTGCAACTTAAAATGAGCTGAAGAAGGTTTGCGAAACTTCCGAAGTTTCCTCCACGTATTCGTGCATTCCCCTTACCTTAGCCGACCATCGAAAACAGAACAGAAACCGAAACCTATTTTCCTATGCTCCGCGTACTTATTGTTGATGACGAACCCCTGGCACTCGACGTGCTCGAAACCTATCTCCAACAGATGCCCGAACTGGAACTCGTGAAGCGGTGCAGCAATGCCCTCGAAGCGAACGAGGCTCTCAAGAGCCACGACATCGACCTGATGTTCCTCGACATCCAAATGCCGCAGCTCACCGGCATTGATTTCGTGAAAACGCTTTCGCATCCGCCCATGGTCATCTTTACGACCGCTTACCCGAACTACGCCATCCAAGGCTTCGACCTGAATGCGTTGGACTATTTGCTCAAGCCCATCTCGCTCGAACGCTTCGTAAAGGCGGTGAACAAGGCCGTGGAACACCATGACCTGACCCATCGGGAGACGGGTAGCAACAATGGTGCTGCCCACGCTCCCCAGCCCGGCGAACTGCTCGAGTTCTTCTTCGTCAAGGCCGACAAGAAGCTGGTGAAGGTGAACTTCGACGATATTATCTATATCGAAGGGCTGAAGGACTATGTCATCATCCGGTTGCTGAATGGGCGGGTGATCACGCTCCAAACTATGAAAAGCCTGGAGGACCGTCTGCCACAGCATCGTTTCCGGCGCATTCACCGCTCCTATATTGTCTCGCTGGACAAGATTATGGCCATCGAAGGCAACATGGTGGAAGTAATGGAAAAAGACAAACCGAAGCTCCTGCCGATTGGCAAAAACTATCGGGATGATCTGTTGGTGCTGATCGAGAAAAACCGCCTGTAACGGCGGGTTCAGCCGCCGACTGTGTTTCGGCGGCTAAACCCGCCGACTTTGGTGTTTCGGCGGCTGAACCCGCCGACTTTGGT
>JAYUXG010000634.1:0-2789 GCA_043753125.1 Saprospirales bacterium
AAGACTGGCGTAAGCGACCCGATCAGCGAGGCCAGTCCCGAGGACACATATTGCATGCCCCAAGTGATGAAGCCGTTACCGCCCGTGATCGTGAATAGCCCGGTGAACATCTGTAGCAAGATGTAGCGACGGGTGAGTGGGCTGGATACTGCATTGGGCGCACCCGGCCTTGTAGAGGGAACCCGACTGCCCGCTTTTTGCCAGCGATGACTACCAAGAGCCAGTATAAGCAGCAACAAGCCAGCGGTGGTTTGGCGAAGGCCGACCAGCAGAAAGGGTGGAAAATCGCGCACCGCGAATTTGATGCCGGTGTAGGTAGTGCCCCAGATGATACAGATAGCGGCCAAGGCGAAATACGCATGCTTCTTGGCCAATTTATTCGGCACGGGGGGCATATCCAGCTCCCCTGGCACTGACGGAGTAGCGTTCGGAGCGGCTAAGTCTTTGTCTTTCAGCACCTTATTGGATTTTTTATTTAATTCGAGCGCGCGTAGCGACGCCGCCGGTTCCAACGAAACCAAAAGCCGAAGCCGCCCAGCAGGACCAATGGCAGGGCAATATTGAGGATTTGCCAGACTGGCTTTTCTGCTTGGGCACGCACGGTATCGAGCAGACGGAGCTGCACGGTTTTGGAACGGGCCACCACCACCCCATTCGGATCAATCAGGTATTCGATAGCGTTCAGCAGGAGGTCTTTGTTGGCGTAGGCCTGGTTTTCGTAGCGGTTGTAGCCAAGCGGTAGCCACTCTTTGGTATCGGGGCGGCTAAAGTTGGCGATCACGTCGCCATCGCTGATGACCAGCATCCGGGTCGGCACGCTGGACGAGCGGAAGTCCATGCCGATCTGCTGCAGGCCAGCCTGCATTTCTGCCGACACGCGGTTTTCGTAATTGGAGGTAAACACGCCTTCGAGCAGCACGCCCACCGTTTGTGGGCCCTTGTTGAACAGTTCCGGCTTCGGTTCCTGGCGCAGCATCTCAAAACTGATGTCCACTGGGCTGAATTGCACGTTGCTGTAGCGGCTGGTCTTGATCAGCGGGGTTTTAGTCACCGCCGTCTTGGTACGAATAGTGTCTATGGTGGAACAGAAATGTAACTCTACCCGGTCCAAATTTTTCACGATGGGGTGCTCGCCGGTCGGCAACACGGTTGGGAAATAATACCAGGGAAAAAGTTTGAACTGCGGCGCATTGCCCATTTGGCCTGCTTTCAGCGGTATTTTAGAGCATTCAAGGTCTATCACCAAGTCTGGCATGATGCGCACCCCGTATTTGAACAGCATGTCTTCCAGTTGCAACGGGTAGTCCTGCGGCACAAAATGGCCGGTCCTGCCGAGGCTGTCGAGGTCGGCATCCAGTCGGTCGATCAGCCAGAGCACATGGCCCCCCTGCATAATGTACTGGTCGAGCTTGAACTTTTCCTTTTCGGCGAACGCCGTGCGCGGCTTCGCAACGATCAGCAGCGCACAGTCATTTGGGGTGAGGCGCACCACCGAGTCGAGCACAACGCGGCCAATATTGTAAAACTGGATCAGGCTGCGTTCCAGGTCGCGGGTCTGTAGCGTAGAGAGCTCGCTATGGCCATCGGTGAACAGGATGTAGGGTTTGTCGGGTGCCAAAATCTTCTTGATGGCACTGGCAAACTTGTACTCCAGTTTTTTCTCCGAGTTGTTGACCACCTCCGGCGAAATGGCGGGCGAGTTGTTTTCGATCAGGTTGACCGGTATCTGGCGGTTGCCGTAGTGAAAGATGGCTACTGGATAAACCAGTCTTTTCACGCTTTGGCCAGTCTCTTTGATGTCGATGGTCATGGGTTCGATGCTCGCCTCGTACAGGGCCTTTTGGCGCCCCTGCACATCTTCCCGGCTGCCGCGCAGGGGGTCTTCAAAATTGTACTCCACCAATCCGTTTTGCGACCGCATATCCTCCAGCATTTCACGGGTCGCGGTTTGCAGGCGTTTGAGGCCGGCGGGAAATTCCCCGTCCAGTAGCACCTCGACGTATACCCGCTCTTTTAGCCCCCGCAACAGTTGCTTGGTAGGCTGGGCCAGCGTGTAGCGCCGGTCGCCGGTGAGGTCGGCCTGGGTGTAGAATACATTGGCCAACACGTTGATAAATAGCAGGATGCCACAAAAGAAAACGAATTGCAGCAGGGCCTGGGAACGCCGGGAACGGGACATAGGGTTGCGTGATTTCCACCTGGAAGGCAGTGGGAAACCGCAAAAATAGGGGTTTTGCGGTTCAGCGGCGGTTTTAAAACCCCTTACCAGTTGTAAAGGCAGGCCTTTCCCTTCCGTCTGGAGCCTTAGAACAGCCGTTTAAAAGACCTTGGAAATCTTCTTCAGGCCGTAGCGGGCCTCCGGAAATAACTTCCCCGCATTTTCTAAATAGGGCAGCCCTTCCCGCAATTGCGTGTAATTTAGGTGGTCGTATTGGTAAGCAGCAGCCTGTAGTGGCGATTTTGATTCCGACAGGGAAAACCAGCCCGGCAGGAGGGAAGACAGGTCAGGCAGTACGGCGTGCTCCAATGCAGCGGCTTCGCAGTAAAAAAGATTGTCTTGACTGTGCATAGAATGTAACCAGCCGGATATTAATTATAAAAACAGGACGGTACTAGTGCGGCCATACCGCCTCCATCTACACCAACTCTAGAAGTTTTTCCTCACCATTTTCAGCCCGCTCCGGGCGAAAGGAAACAATCGCCCGTCATTGCCTTTGTAAGGGAAGCCGGCGAGCAGCTGCTCATAGTCCAGGTGATCGTACTGGTAAGCATTGACCGAAATTTTGAGC
>JAYUXG010000635.1:0-2787 GCA_043753125.1 Saprospirales bacterium
CCGTGGTACCCGGCCGATTTTGGGGCGCAGCTGGCAACGCCGGAGTGGACATTTGGTGCAGGAGATTTGAAGCGTTTCTAATTTGTGCGGAATATGTTAAAAAAACAGCATTTTTACCACTGAAAACCGGCGTACATTTATCCAGCATAAAACCTTATGTTCACTTCAACATTTCTTTCCCTCCATGTCTTTTAAAAAAAATATTATCCCGCTTCTGCTTGCCGCAGCGACGTTTCTGCTCGTATTGCCTGCGTTTGGGCAGACCAAAAAAGGCTTCAAATCCCTGGAAAAAGAAAAATGGGATGCCGCCGCCCTGGCTTTTGTTGCCGATACCAGCGACACCGCACTGCGGCCAGTGGCCCTGTTCGGCCTGGCCTCGGTCTTGTCCAACGCCACCAATCCCAAACACGACTACGTGACTGCCATGCGCCTGCAAGAGGCCGCCCGACAAGAGTGGAAAGCCTTGAAAACGGCGCAACGCACGGAATTGACCAAAAAATACAACGTCACCAGCGGTACGATCGACAAGTTGAAATCCGCAACCACCACCACGGCCTGGAAGGAAATGGAAAAGACGGCCACCTTGCGCCAAGCGGACGATTTTTTGGAAGCTTTTGCCGGTAGCCGTTCCCCTTACTTGGCCAAGGCGGTCAAAAAACGGGAAGACCTACTGGAGACGGCCATCTACGACGCCAAGACCTACGCCGACTACGCCTACCTCTCTCACCGCCACCGTGACGATATCCCCCTGCGTTTCCCGACTGCCCTGCCTGCCATTGATCACAGTGCCTTCGATCTGTTTTTGCAGGAAAAAGGCGTGGACTGGCTCGGCCAATTCTACGAGGAGAATCCCGCACACCCACTCACTAGGGATGAGGCCCGCAACGAGTTTCCGGAGACTTGGAACAGTAACGAACTGACTCCCATGCTTGATTTTTTGGCCACCCGCGCGAAAAGCGGCTTTGCCCCCTATATCCGCCGCAAGACAGTGGATTTGCTAAAGGAACAGCCTCTGACCGACAGCCTGCGCACCCAATTGACTCCCGATCAGAAATCTGTGATCGGCGAAGTGGAACTGGAAGCCGCTGGGCAGTTGGTGGACACCGATGGGGAATTTGACCCTCAGGCCAATGATGCCTGGCTGAACTACGTCCAGAAACTTGCCCCTTCGTCCCGCGCCTATGACGCGCTGGAAAAAATGACTAAACACTATCTTTGGAAACGCGACTGGGCAGCGGCCTCCAAGTCCTTGCACAACGGCCAATCCTTGTTCCCGGACAAAAAAGACTGGTTCGAGCAACTCATTGCCCTCGTGGATGCGCCTGGCACGGGCATCAAGGCTGTGAATGCGGGAGCGATTATCAATGATGGCGGCTCGGAATACATCCCCGTGCCGACTGTGGATGGCAAGACGCTGTATTTCTGTGCTACCGAGCGACCGGACAACGAGGCGTACGAAGACGTGTTCATGACCACCTGGCAGGATAGTGCCTGGACGAAACCAAAATTGGTGACCGAACTTTCCGGCTCCGGCAACCAAGCCCCTGTGTCGCTCACCGAGGGGGATGCACGGATCATTTTGTTCAACAACGGTCGCCCCCAGCAGTCCGACAAAACCGCCACGGGCTGGACTAAGCCAGTGCCGATTGATGCCGATATGTCGCAGTTCTCCTGGGTAGGTTTGGTACAAATAGCGGCCAGTGGCCAAGTAATGTTACTGGAAGCGATCAATGCCGTCACAACCACCGACATTGATATTTACGTGTGCCTGCGCGACGAAGCTGGCAAATGGAAAAAACCCGTGCGGGTGGATAACCTGTGTTCTACGCGCAGGGACCGCAGCCCTTACCTGCACCCCGATATGCACACCATTTATTTCAGCACCGATGGGCAGACGGGCATGGGCGGTATGGACGTGTACTATTCTACCGCTCTGGACGATACCTGGATGAATTGGAGCAAGCCCATCAACCTTGGCAAGGAGGTCAACACCTTAGGCGACGACTGGGGCTACAAGATCAGCACCGACGGCCAGATTGCCTGGTTCTCGACGCGCATTGATAGCCGTTCGCAGGATATTTTTTACGTGGAGGTGCCTAAAGAGATGCGCCCCGAAGTGGTAAAGCAAGCGGAATTCTTTTTGATTGATGATCAGAAAAAGCCGCTGACCAACGTGGAAGTAGTGCTGGAAAGTCGGAAAACGGGCAAAAAAATGGGTTCGTTCCGTCCTGATCCCTCCACTGGTCGGGTGGTGATGCCAGTCCCCAACGATCAGGAGTACACCATCCACATCGAAAAGGAAGGCTATATTTCCAAGTCTGAAGTGATTCCGGTGCAGAAAGCGGGCCAGCCGCTCTTTATCAAGCCCGATCTGCGGGTACTCAATCTTGATAAAATAGCCAAATCTGGTCAAACCCTGGCCCTCAACCTGCTCTTCGACTATGACCAGGCAGTACTGCACGACGAGTCGCTGCCCGAATTGCGCCGGGTGGCCGAGCAGGCCAAAAAGGGTAACCTCCGCCTGAACGTGGTTGGCTACACCGACAATGCGGGCGATCCGGCGTATAATCTGGACCTCTCCAAGCGCCGCGCTGAGGCCACCAAACAGGCCCTGGTAAAATTGGGCATTTCAGCCGATCAGATCACCGTGGACGGTTTTGGCGAAAAGAACGAAGTAGTGCCGAACGATACCGAGGAAAACCGCGCCAGGAACCGGCGGGTGGAAGTTCAATTTATTAATAAGTGATAGGGGAATGCTTTTCACGGTGGAGGGGTCCATAAGTTTTT
>JAYUXG010000636.1:0-37220 GCA_043753125.1 Saprospirales bacterium
GGGCCGTCCCTCGCCCATGCGCCGCGCGATGATGATCTGCCCGCCCCGCGAAAAGGAGTAGCCAATGGCCGCGATGGTAATGTAAAAAACGCCCACGAACCCCATGGCCGCAAACTCCACCTCGCCCCGGTGGTACAGCAGCACCGCATCGCTCAGGGCGATGACATTTTGCGCCGCCGACCCCAGCATAATGGGAATCGAGATATTCCAGATTTGGCGATAGGTCAGGTCGAGCTTCAAGAGTGTTGAGAAAGTTGAAAGAAGGGATTGAGAATGTTGAGAAGGGTTGTTGAGAAAAATTTGTTGAGAATGGTGAGGGAGAATGTGAAGGAAAAAAGGAGACTGGTTATGGAGAGGGAAGAAAAGTGAAGGAGTTGAAAAAAATGAAAGGGAGGACATCATAGTGTTTTCTCAACAATCTCAACCCTTTCTCAACAGCCTAAAAAAACCTCCACGGCTTCCACCAATACGGCACAATGCGGAAATGCTGGCGTTCCCGAAAATCGGGGTTGATAAAAGCGAGGGAAAGGTCAAAAAAATCCACCGTGGTGGTCACGCGCGGGTGGTTCTGGATTTCTGTCCAGGCCACCGTCATCTCCGCCGACCAGTATACATCGTCGAATACGAACACGGCATTGGTTTGCGCCGAGGCCAGGCACTGCTCGAAATAATTCAGGGTGGCCACGCGGCGGTGGTTGCCATCGAGATAGACCAAATCCACTGGGGCCAGATCTTTCAGGGCGGCGGCCAGCGTCGTGCCAAACTCCCCACTGCGCACCTCCACCTGGGGCAGACCCAGCAGTTCCAAGTTGGATTGGGCTACGGCCGCGCAGTCTGCCGCACCTTCCAGCGTGATGAAACGGGCATTGCCTGCGCCCGAAGCCAGGTACATGGTGCCCACCCCGACCGAGGTGCCGAGTTCAAGCAGTGCTTTGGGCTGTAGCCAGTTGGCCAACCGAAACAAGCGTCGCCCCTGCTCGCCTGAGCTGGCCGACCGCCGGGCCACCCGCCGCAAAGGCAACGAGCCGCTGGCCGCGCCCGCGCCAAAGTCCGTGAAATGCAGCACCACATCGCTCTGGAGCATGCGGGCGCGAATGGCCTCGATGTCGTTGAACGCATAGTACCAACGCCGGTCATGGATCAGGGCCTGCGCCAGATCGAACACCACGGGCGAATGCAGCTGGTATCTGGTGACGGCTCCCCAGTAAAAGCGGAGGAACTGTCGGATTTTATGAATGAACATGGATGGTTGTGCCTTGCCGATTGCCCTTTTGCTGATTGCCTTTTGGGTAATGCGCGGCAAAAGTAGGACGGGATGCCCGAGATTTGCGCAGCGAAAGGATTGATTTAGTTAAAGGGGGGCAAAGGGCTTGGTTAAAAAAAGATTAAAACCCTAGAACAATAAAAATACCCCTTTGTAGGCACCGTTTGAGAAGTATTCAATTCAATAATGACTTTTGGCTATCCCTTTATGACATTTACTCGCATTGCCGCCGCCTTCGCTTTTTTCCTGCTTTTGCACACTGCTGCTCTTGCCCAACGCTACAAAACAGCGGTTGGCATCCGCATTGACGGCGGGGTCAACCTGACCGCCCAACAGTACATTACCAATGGCTGGACGGCGGAGGGCATCGTGCATACCTCTATCAATTCCGATAAATTCGGCCTGACCCTGCTGGGTGAGAAGCACCACAAGATCATCATGCGCGGCATCAATTTTTATACCGGTGCCGGCCTGCACTTTTATGGCATCGACGCCGATAGCCGCGAAGCGGGTGTTGCCACAGACAATGTTTTTGGTCTGTCGGCCATTGGTGGCGCGGAGGCATCCATCGGTCGCCTGAATGTCGCAGTGGACTGGAAGCCGGAGTTGCACCTGGCTGGCGCACAGGGAGATATTTTCGATTGGAACGGAGCCTCTATTTCGGTGCGCTACATCCTCGCTAAGCGGGAGCGCAACAAAGTGAAGGACTGGGGCGTGTGGGACAAGTTTGGAGGGAAGAATAAGAACAAGAGTAAAAAAAGGAAATGACCTTCTCCCTTAATTGCCTGTTAGCTTGATTCCTGCTTTTGGAGGAATCGCATTTGCGCATTGCCATTTGCCTATTGGGTTAATTTACCCACCTCTTCCTCCGTCAGCCGCAAGCGTTCCCGGCAAACACGGATCAGTTCCGTGGCGCGGGCGATCTTAGCCGTTAGCTCGTCCAGATCGGTCGTTTCCGCTTGCACGTCGCTGACAATTTGCTGCAATTCGGCGTAGGCGGCCGCGTACGAAGGCTGTTCCGGCTCTTTTTTCATGGTTGTTTGTAATCCGTTTTTTCAAACCACACCTTGTCGTCGTTGTCCGCGTCACCATTGTAGTTGATCAGAATTTCCGCACCAGCGGGGATGTTTTGCAGGCAATAAAAATCGATGGTGCGGGCCTCAAAATCCATCCCGTACTCGGCATTAGGTTTATACGAGTGGTTGTAAAGCGATCCGAAGCCCAGGCAGAGCGCGTACCACTCGCCGTCTTCTCCCCAATCGAAATAATAGTCGTCCAGCACTGTCTGACGGACGTAGGGCAATTGTGCCTTTGGAAACAGCAGGATCGGACACACCTCGATCACCTCGCCCGCCTCGATGTCGCGGGCGGCGAACACGCCTTGGCCGTGGGTGTCTGACGGGGCGACATAGATGCCAGCTTGCTGGAAACTCATGTTTGGTTGACTTGGTTAATTAGTTTATTGGTTAATGGGTAATGGTGAGCAGGACTAAGTTTCGAAGGCGACAAGAAAGGAACATACGCAAATGTTTTCCTATCTAAAAAGTCGGGCCTCTCAAAATTCCGCATTCCGCATTCGCCTACCAATCTCCCCCCGCACCACCGCCGCCAAAGCTGCCACCTCCGAAACTTCCCCCATCGCCGAAACCGCCGCCACCACCTCCTCCACCGCCCCAGCCTCCACTACCTCCGCCAAAACCGCCGCCGCCGATCCACCAGCCGCCGCCAAACCCACCGCCCCGCGCACTGCGCGAGTTCTGTCCACCGGAGTGCGTATACCAGGTGCCTTTCTTGCGGATACGCCAGACGACAAAAGCGATGAACAGCAAAAAGATCAGGAACATAAAGCCCACCGTCGCCAATGCTTCGGCATCGCTCATCTCGCTCTGCTTCGGCTCTGCCTGAAACTCCCCCGCCAGTGCCGCGATGATGGCATCTGTGCCCGCGTTGATGCCGTCGCCGTACTGTTGCTGCCGGAAATAGGGGGCCATTACGTTGCGGATGATCTGTCCGGCCGTGATGTCGGGCAACGCCCCTTCGGCGCCGTAGCCTGTGGCGATGAAGATGCCGCGTTCCGGGGCTTCGGTTTTGACGAGCATTAGCACGCCGTTGTTTTTGTCTTTCCGCCCGATGCCCCATTGATTACCCAGTTCGAAGGCGTAGGAAGCCTTATCGTAGTCGCCGATGTCGGGGCGGATCATCACCACGATCTGCGTGGAGGTGGAGTCCCAGTAGCGACGCAGCTTTTGTTCCAACGCCGACTTTTGCTCCGCCGATAGCCAGCCCGCGTAGTCATGGACATAGACAGCGGGTTCTGGTTTGGGTGGGAATAGCCCCGCATCCGATTGGGCGATAATACGGCTGCCACCAATCAGCAGGCCAATGGCCACCAAGAGGTAATATTTGAAATAGCGCATGGTTGAGTATTTGAGTAAAATACTCATAGTCAAGTTTTTAGCATAATAAAAAGAGACTTCTGGACTTTTGGACGTTGGATATTTGACCAAGACAATTGGCCATTTTGACGCTGGACATGGGACGCATTAAAATGAAAAATTTGGAAACCAGATTTTTACACGATCAAATCCAATGTCTGAAGTCAGAATGTCCAGTAGTCTTGTCAACCATAGAGGATATCATCCGGCAGTTCATTGTCGTTATGTGGGCCATCGAAAGGAAAGTTGGCCCGCAACTGTTCGCCGATGAGGCGCACGATCTGACACACGCCTTCCGCCGCTTCGTCGCGTAACAGGTATTCGCGCAACAGGCGTTTCTCGGCCTCCCAGAACTGGAACCCCACCCGTTCGTGAATGCCCGCATCCCCCCAGAAGGCAAAGTGATGCGACTTTTCCGCGAGGTAAATAAGCACCGCGTTGCGGGCTTGGGTATGGTACATCCCGTGCAGCTGAAAGATTTCTTCGGCGCGTTCCAGTGGATGGTCGCGCATACAAAAATCCTCCACGAACAACCGGATCTCGCCACTGGTGTCCTGCTCCGCCACGCGAATGGCCTCCACGATGCGCAGTTCTTCTACTTTGGAAAAAAGCATGGTGTTAAAATTTCACTTCCGGTGCCTTATCCGAACCCGCTGCGGCTTGGAAGTACCCTTTAGGTGTAAAACCAAACAATCCTACCAGCAAGTTGGTTGGGAAACGACGGATGGAAGCATTGTAGCCATTGACGGCCTCGTTGAAATTCCGACGTTCCACCGAGATGCGGTTTTCCGTGCCTTCCAGTTGTTTCTGTAAATCCAAAAAATTCTGGTTGGCCTTCAAGTCGGGATAGGCTTCTGATACGGCTAACAAGCGGCCCAGTGCGCCCGACAAACCCTGCTGGGCCTGCTCGAAACGCTGGATGTTCTCGGGCGTAAGGTTAGCGGGGTCGATGCGCACCTGCGTGGCCGATGCCCGCGCCGCGATGACGGCGGTCAGGGTTTGCTGCTCGAAATTGGCGTAGCCTTTCACCGTGTTTACGAGGTTGGGAATTAGGTCAGCGCGGCGTTGGTACTGGTTTTCCACCTGCGACCACGCCTTTTTTACGTTTTCCTCTTTGCCCACTGCACCGTTGTATGCGCCGCACATGGAGAAAATCAAGACGGCACCCAGGCCGAGCAGAATTAAAGGGAGATACTTACGAATGTCCATAATAATGGTGTGCGTTTGAAAAGTGGAGGTTTTCCCACTTCGCGCCTCCAACGGCAGCGAAGGGTCTGTTTTGAAAAGAATGCGGCGAAGATAGGGACAATAAGCCAAGGGCAAGGAGCAAAGGGCAATAAGCAAAAGGACAATCGGCAAAAGGCAACGGACAAACGACGAACGCAAAAGGTGATGGGCATTATTTAAGAGGTTGTCCTCTTATCGCTTAGTGGGGAGTTGCCTTTTTGCAGTCAGTTGCCTATTGCCTAGTTATTTCCACATCGCCGCCAGTATCCCCGCCGCTACCGCCGCATTCAGCGACTCGGCCCGCCCATCGGAGTGTCGGGGAATGGTAAGCCGCCGGGTGAGCAGGCTTTCCGCTGCCGGGCAGATGCCGCGCCCTTCGTTGCCGATCACCAGCAAGCCATGACTGGGCCAAGCGGTCGTAGACACGTCTTCGCCGCCCAATACGGCACCAAAGACGGGTAGGCCCGGCTCTTGCGCCACCAACTCCGACAATACTACTTCGTAGGTATGAATGCGAAAGATCGCTCCCATGCTCGCTTGCACCACCTTCGGGCTGAACGCATCCACGCAATCGGGCGAACAGAACACGGCTGGCCAACCAAACCAGTCGGCAATGCGCAGGATGGCCCCGAGGTTGCCGGGGTCCTGCAAGCCATCGAGATAAAAACAGCGGCGGGCGCGGAGTAAATCAAAAGCAGGGGTGCTATCCGGCAGATCGACTAACGCCAACACTTGGTTGGGGGTGGTGAGCGCGGAGATTTTCCGGAGCTCCGCCTCACTCACGGGATTGAATTTTTCCAAAAATGGCCCCAGCAATGCTGGGTGGCCCTCGGCCCAGCGTTCCAACCCGAAGATGGCGGAGACGAACAGACGGTGCTGGGAAAGCAGCTCGCCCACCATTTTCTCGCCCTCTACCACGAACTTTCGATGCTTTTGCCGGTATTTTTTGACGTGCAGGGCAGCGATCAATTTTTGCTGGGAATGGGAGAGCATGATGCGATATAGCGGTTGAGATGGTAAAGAGGTAGTGAGAAAGCGGCGGAATCGTCGCTACAACCCAATCCCCAACACCAACCCGGTCCGATAATACTCCCGTCCAAAAAAACTGCTCACTACGTCCAGCCGGAACATACGAAAGGCTTTGAAACCAATATTTTCAAAACCGACATTGATTTCCCAGTAGGGCAGTTGGTAGGGATAAGCCGGATCGTTGGTCGGTTGATCGGCATAATAAACGCCCGCGCCCACTACTTCCTTCCAGTTCAGTTTGCGCAAGCCAGGAATTTTGTCCAGCAGCCAGCCCTGCAAGTGGTGCTGCACGTGTGCCTCCACGTAAGGCTGATCGGTACTGAAAGCGTAGTAGGGGAGTTGCAAAAAACTCGTGTTGTAGTTGATCGGCTTGCCAAATAAGGTCTGGTTGCCATTGGGATGATAAAAATCCATGAAGCCCAACTCGGTGCTTTGCAAAAACAAGCCGCTGCTCACGTTCACATCCGTAAAACCCGCCAAGCCCCACGAAAGGTTTTCCTTGTTAATTTGCGCCTCCACGAAATCGTAGTCCGCTGTGCTGCCGATCACACCCGGCAAGGCCTTGCGGTAGCGCAAATAGAGGTTGGGCCACTTGTTCTCGTCGTAAATGCGGAACTTGGGGTAGGTACTGTACGTCTGACCAGGCCGTAGTCGCACCTCCAAGCCGACGGTAAAGCTGCGTGGAAATTCCACTCGTTCCTGCGGCTCTGTGCGAGCGAGAAATGGCCGGTTGGATGTATAATCATGGTCATTCTTTTTGTACCACGTGTTGTCGCTGGTATTCACCAGTTCCCGCCGGTCAGCCCATTCCGTGTGGGCACGGAGCCGTAATCCCGGCCAGATGGTACGGCCAAACTCAGCCCGTACAAAGGCTTTCTCATACAGTTTCATATAGTTGCGTTTGGCAAAGAGCGAATAGAGCGCATTGGTAAACGGGCCGATGGGTTTACGGTCGTTGAACTGTGCAGTGGCCAAGCCTCCCGACCATTCCGCCGTAGTATAATGGATACTTTCGAACCGGCGTTCGATAGCCGCGCTGCCGCGCAATCGTTTTTCAGAAAGTCCATAGTTCACCAAACCCCTTACTCGCCAAAAGCGGGTACGCTGGTCGTCGCTGTACTGCGTCCATTCTGGTTGGATATTGACCGCCCGGCCCTGCACCGTGTTGAATTGTAACCACAAAATGGCCGGTTGCGTGCTAATTGAGGTGCGGCGGTAGGAATTGTTCCATTCGTAGCCGGAGAGCAGCACCCGGATGGGTTTGAACTTGTTGCTGCGCCGATCCGTGCTGTCTAAGTAAGTCTTTGATTTCCAGATGCGTTGCAGGCTGTCCTTTTTTACGTAGTCGCCCGATTCGTCGGTGGTGAGCGGTATGGGTCGGGTACTCAGCCAATAAGTAGAGTCACGCTTGCTGGCCTCCGGCTCGATTTTGAAGGTTTCGCGGTCAAAAAGATCGGGGGCAAAGGTGGGGTGCAGGTCGTAATTGGAAAAAACGCCGTTGAAGAAACCACCGATTTTGAAACCAAATATGCCGAACTGGAAGCTCGTTACCTGGGTCAGCAACCGCCAGGTATCGGGCTTTTCCACTGGCACGAACTCCTGCTGGATGCGCAGCGTATCCAGTGCGGGCTGCTTGATGGCCGCGCCGGTGAGCGTCAGGTCGGCCCCGGCGAGGTTCCACTGTTCGTCCACGACATAGAGATAACCGCTAAAAGTGGGGTCGGCGGGTCGCTTGGGCAGCAGGGCGATCTTGCAGATGTCGTAGCCGTTTTTATCCCGATAACGGCCCAAAAAACGAAAATTATAATAAGCAAAAGCGTTATCGGCCAGCGGCGACAGGATTTCCCGTTCGATTTCCAGCCGCTCGTCGTACAGATTGAAATCGGTCAGGGTGGCCCGGTTGAGGCTGAATCCTTTATCCGCACCACTCACCTTGCTGGACACCATTACTTCTTTTTTGCGTGCCGGGTCATTTTGCACATACACTTTAGATACTGACTCCGACAGGTACACGATACCCGTACGGTTGGTGTCCAGGATACCGCCCAAATTACCAATGTCCTCCCCCAGCAACTTTTTCGGGGCAGCTATAAACTTGTACAAACCTTTGATGTACACATCGCTGCTGTACGCAGCCACTTGATTTTTGTAATACCTTCGCTTGGCAATGACCTGGCGCATCATTGCATCGGCGGGATCATCGCCCGTGATAGTCACCTCGCTCAACAGCAGTTCGTTGGGCGTCAATCGCACCCGCAGCCGCACCGCTTTGTCGCCAATGCGGACGGTTTCTATTTTTTGGTTGTAGCCAATATATTGAAAGACAATCTCGTATTCGCCACGCGCCAGATTCAATTGGAATTCACCATTGCCGTTGGCCGCCGTACCGTTGGTGCTGTTACGCACGTACACCGAGGCGTAGGGGAGCGGCTCGTTTTGTTCATCTACCACCACGCCGGAGAGTTGGGCGAGGGCGGTGGTGGGGAGCAAAAGCGTTACTACGCCAATTAATAGAATAGAAAAAGAAAATGGTCTCATTTTCGTGTTTTTACTTTAACAAAACCTCGTAGGTTTTTTGGAAACCTGCGAGGTTTAGGAAGCAATGGAATTATTGCCTAAATTTAAAGATTTTATTGCTAAAAACAGCCTGCTGCCCGACGCAGCCCCTACGCTGCTGGCTGTAAGCGGAGGCTTAGACTCCACCGTACTAACCCACCTCTTCCGAACAACAGCCCTGCCGTTCGCCATCGCTCACTGCAACTTCCAGCTCCGCGGCGCGGAATCGGACGGCGACGAACTTTTTGTCCAACAATTGGCTGCAAAGTACGCGGTTCCTTTTTTTGCAAAACGTTTTGCTACAACCGATTACGCCCAAAAGACGGATTTGTCCATCCAAATGGCCGCTCGCGTATTACGCTACGGGTGGCTGGAAGAAACCCGTGCGGAACAAGGTTTCGGTTCCCTCGCTACCGCCCACCATTTGAACGATGCAGTGGAGACCGTGTTGCTCAATTTTGCCCGTGGCACCGGATTGGCCGGCCTGATCGGTATCGCTGCCCGCAACGGAATGCTCGTCCGTCCCCTCCTCTTCGCCACCCGTCTCGAACTGGAAGAGTACGCCGCTGCAAATGAACTCGTTTGGCGCGAAGACCAGAGCAATGCCACTGATGATTATGCGCGCAATTTTGTCCGTCATAATCTCGTGCCACCGTTTTTGACGCTCAACCCCAATTTCCTGGCTACGGCGGCCCGCAACCTTCGCCGTCTGCGCGCCACCCACGCTAACGCAGAGTTTTTGCTGCGCCAATTCCTGGATGTGCCGACTACGCCCAACCGGGGCTTTATACTCGACAAGGATCGGCTGGCGCAACTGCCCGATGTGCGCCAGGCCCTGCAAACCGTGCTCGCCCCCTATGGCTTCCACGACGAACAAGCCCGGCAACTCGCCGCTTCTTACGCACACGCCGGGCTGGAACTGCATAGCCCGGATGGCTGGCAGCTTTTCAACTACCATAGCCAAATACTGGTGACGGCGGCTGGCTCAGCACCCATTTTGGTTCCGATTCGCATTCAGCCCGACGACCTCTTGGTGCGGCTGTCCGATGGCCAGACGCTGCTCGTCACGGCGGCCGAAGCCACGCCGCCCTATCCGGATGGTCACCAAGCGGTGCTGGTAGATGCTGAAAAATTGCAATTTCCACTACTTTTGCGGCCCTGGCAGCCAGGTGACTGGTTCCAACCGTTTGGGATGCACGGCCAACGCCAGAAATTGCAGGACTTTTTCACCAACGCCAAACTGTCGCGCTTGGAAAAAGAACGTACTTGGATTCTGGAAAATGCGGATGGTGCGATTATCTGGGTGGTGGGGTATCGGCTGGATGAGCGGTTTAAGGTGCTGGATTTCAACAGAAAGTCCCTGAAAATCAGTTTACTGGAGGGTTAATGTGCCTGAAATTCGCGTAATCTGTAAATTATCCGTACTATCCGCGTTGCAATGACCACCACCCTCACCTTTCCCCTCCGCTTACTCACTTTCTGGCTCCTCTTCTTCGCTGCTTTCCGCCTCTGGTTCGTGGGCTGGTTCCACACCGAATGGTCGCCCCAAGCCCCTGCGTCGGTTTGGAAGTCCTTTTTATACGCCTTGCCGCTCGACCTTAGTTTAGCTGGTTATTTGCTTGCCCCATCCATACTATTCTGGTTCGTGGGCTTGGCCGCGGGGCCGCGCAGCCACCCTCTTTTTTCCAGCCTCATCTTTGGTTTCAATGTGGGATTGTTCGCCATTCTGGTCTTCATTTTTGGGGCCAACGTCTTTATCTATGAAGAATGGCACACCCTGCTGAATAATCGCGCCTTGGAATACTTCAAAACCCCGGCTGCCCTGCTGGATTCTATGTCGTTCATTTTCAAGATCGTTTGCGTGGGGCTGTACGCTTTGGGAGTACTGCTGTTTGTGTGGTTGTACCGCCGGGTAGTTGGCAAACAAACCTATGGGCAGAACCCCTCGCGGTGGGGACTACTGGCCCTGCCAGTCTGGTTAGCCCTGCTGGCCTTGGGCATTCGGGGTGGGGTAGGGGTCATGCCGATCAACGAGAGCGCGGTTTATTACTCACCGCATTTATTTAACAATCATGCCGCTACCAACACGGGTTGGTACTTTTTACACAGCCTCATCGAGGCCCGCTCTACCACCAATCATTACCGTAGTATGGGCCAAGAGGAAGCCCAATTGCGGGTCGAAAGATTGATGGGGCCAAACATAACCGACGGAGATTTGACCTTTGACTGGTTCAACCGTTCCGATACCAGCCGATTAAACGTGGTTTTCCTTATCATGGAGAGCATGACCGCGCAAATAGTCGAAGAACTGGACGGCGAAAAAGGCATCTGTCCCAATCTCAGCCGCTTCATCCGCGAAGGCATTTTGTTCGATCAATGTTATAGCAGCGGTTACCGCACCGATCAGGGTATTGTCTCGGTGCTGGGCGGCTACCCGGCGCAGCCTGACCAGTCAGTGGTGCTGCTGACCGACAAAGCGGCGCAACTTCATTCGGTACCAAAAGTGTTGCGCCAGCACGGTTACTCTACCGCTTATTATTATGGGGGCGAACTTACATTTGCCAACATCGGGGTGTGGCTACGCAATCAGGGCTTTGAGCAGGTTATCTCCGAAAGTGACTTTTCCAATGCCGAAAAAACCCAACGCTGGGGCGTGGACGATGGCATCCTGCTCCAACGGGCGGCCCGGGAGATTGGCCAGTTGCGGCCCCCGTTTTTTGCCACCGCCATGACCCTCAGCCTGCACCCGCCTTATGATGTACCTGCCTCCCTTAGTGTCCCAGCCCCCCTCGGCCCCCCCGTGAGGGGGGGAGGAGACCGCGAAAAATTTCTAAACAGTGCCGCTTTTGCCGATCACGCCTTGGGCGAGTTTTTTAAGACCGCTCAGCAGCAGTTGTGGTACGCCAACACCATATTCGTGCTGGTCGCCGACCACGGCGTATCGCCGCCCAACGGCTTTGGGTTGGATAATCCCAAGGCGCGGCGGGTGCCACTCCTTATATATGGAGAACCTTTGGCCAAGCAGTGGCGGGGGCAGCGCATCAGCGTGTTTGCCAACCACCATGATATACCAGCGACAGTACTGCGCATACTTGGCTACCGAACGGAGAAATTTGCTTGGAGCCGCGATCTCTGGCGGCTGTACCGGCGGGTTCGGCCGCCGACGTCATCAGCGAACGAAAACGGTTTCGCCTACTACACCAACGAAAACGGCGTGGGTTGGGTAAACCAGCAAGGAGCAGGCTTCTACCAATTTCAGGACAAAACCTGGCAAATGTTCGGAGGGAAACTAGACTCGGCGAGCCAAGAGGATGCTAAGGCATATTTGCAAATCCTGTACGAGGATTTCCTGCAACTATAGCCTTGACGTACAACCGTCATAAAATAGTCAGGCATTTTTTTTCGATGGGCTTGGAAACGAGAACACCTTCTCTACCTTTGGCCCGTCTTTTTTAACGGTTTGTTAACCCGTCGTTGCTGAGGAAGCTGTTTAGAGGGCATCTAAATAGTTTGCTTTCTTAACGTTTCGCTTGGTGCAAGTGGGGACGTTGGTAACTTTGCGGTGCCGATTTTCCGAGGTCTTTCCCAAATCCGGCAGACTGGGTCTTTGTCGGTTTGAATTAACTCAATTGAGATAGAATATGTTGTTGAAACGCTTTTGTTGGGTCTTTGCGTTGGTGTTCTTTGCCGCTTTTTCGCTATCCGCGCAGCCGACCGCAGCGGCCGGTAAGGAACTTTTTATTGGTAACTGTGCCTCTTGTCACAACAAGAATATGAAGGACAAGCTCACCGGACCCGCTTTGGGCGGTACCGAGGAGCGCTGGGCGGCCTTTCCCCGCAAAGACTTATATTCTTGGATTCGGGCTTCCCAAACTATGATCGCCAAAGGTCATCCGCGTGCTGCCGAGCTCTGGGCGCAGTGGAAACCGGCCCAGATGAACAATTTCCCCGGCCTAACGGACGACAATATCGAGAGCCTGCTGCTGTACATTGATGCTCAATGGAAGGCTGCACCAGCCAATGCCAATGCGCCCACGGGTGCTGGCGGTGGCGGTAGCACCGCTGGTACGCCCACTGCCAGTGAAGGCCTCCCGTGGATGTTTATCGGCCTCACCGTCATGCTGGCCCTATTGGCTTTTGCGCTCATGCGCATTGTTAACAACCTCAACAACATTGCCCGGGTCCAGGAAGGCCAGGTCCCCATCCAGAAGACGATGGCCCAGACCCTGAGCAGCAAAGGAACCATCGCCTTTTTGGTATTCGCCTTGATCTTGATCTTCGGCTACAAATCCGTGGATAACGCCACCCGCATGGGCCGCGAGCAAAACTACCAACCCGATCAGCCCATCAATTTCAGCCACAAAATACACGCGGGACAAAACAAAATTGACTGCCAATACTGCCACGACTCGGCTCGCCGCTCCAAGCATTCTTCCGTACCAGGAGCCAATACCTGCATGAACTGCCACGTTGCGGTCAAGAAAGGCACCATATCGGGCACCTCCGAGATCACGAAAATCTACGCCTCCATCGGTTTCGACCCTATCGCCGGCAAATACATCCCTGACTACGACAATTGGAGCGACCGTCAGATCGAAGACCTCTACAGAAAATGGATTGGCCAGGAGTACATGGCTACCAACACCTTGACCGTCTTGGATGAAAACGGACAATCAACCGTACAAAATCAATGGGAGGGCATCGTCAGTGCGCTGAAAAACGATTCCAACGGCAAGATACAGGGCCCCATTGAATGGACACGTATCCACAACCTGGCGGATCATGCTTACTTCAACCATGCGCAGCACGTCACCGTTGGGCAGGTACAATGCCAGAAATGCCACGGCCCAGTGCAGGAAATGGATGTTGTCTATCAATACTCTACGCTCGGCATGGGTTGGTGCATCAGCTGCCACCGCGAGACGGAGGTGAAGTTTAAGGACAATGCCTATTACGATCAGTATATGCGCTACCACGAGGAACTCAAAAATGGTACCCGCGACCGCGTGACCGTGGCTGATATTGGGGGATTGGAATGCCAGAAATGTCACTATTAAAAAATTATGAATTATCAACTGCCGCTTGCGAGCGCGTTTTTGTTCGTAGGTTTATAATTAAACAAAACTAATCTAATTGCGAGTATGGATTGTATAGTGCCAAACGGGTTATTATATAATTCATAATTCATAATTCATAATTAAAAATCATGCACCACGATAACGGTATTTGGGTAAGCGCCGACGATTTGATGCGCGAAGAGTCTTTTTTGCAAAGCGCAGAGAAAGAGTTTTCGGTGGACAATGTTGACCAGACCGACGGAAAATGGGAGACCAATCGCCGCGATTTCCTAAAACTGCTCGGCTTTGGCTTGGGGGCCGCCACCATTGCCTCCTGCGAAATTCCGGTCAAAAAGGTCATTCCCTACGTTACCAAGCCTGACGACATCGTCCCTGGCGTGGCCAACTATTTCGCCTCGTCTTACGTCCACGGTGGTGACTATTGTGCCCTGTTGGTCAAGACGCGGGAAGGTCGCCCCATCAAAATAGAGGGCAATACGCTCAGCAGCGTGACCCGTGGTGGCACCAGTGCGCGGGCGCAGGCCGTCGTGCTGAGTCTGTACGATACCCGTCGACTCCGCTCCGCTGGTCGCATCAATGCTGGCCAGATAGAGCCGCTCGAATGGCTGGCCCTGGACCGCGAGGTAAAGTCCAAACTGAATGGTGGCGGGCAGGTACGCCTGATTACGGGCACCATCATCAGCCCGACTGCCAAACTGGCCATCAAGGAATTCACCGACAAATACCCGAATGCCCGCGTGGTCACTTATGACCCCGTTTCCAGTGCCGCTTTGTTGGCGGCCAACCAGCAGTGCTTCGGCACCCGCGCCATCGCCAACTACCGTTTCGACCAGGCCGATGTGATCGCTTCGTTCGGTGCCGACTTCCTTGGCACTTGGATCAGCCCGGTAGAATACGCCCGCCAGTACGCCGACAAGCGTAAAATGAAGGGGCAGCGCGGCCTTACCATGTCACGTCACTACCAGATCGAAAGCCACATGTCGCTCACTGGCTCCAATGCGGACAACCGTATTATGATCAAGCCGAGCGAACAAGGAGCCGCCATTGTTGCCCTGTACAACGAACTTTCCGGCAGCACGGGAGGCCCAAAAGTCAACGACAAAGCCGCGGGAGCCATCAAGAAAATGGCCACCGATCTGCGCAATGCCCGTAGCCGTTCTTTGGTGGTGTCCGGCTCCAACAACATCATGGAACAGGTCATCATCAACAAAATCAACGACTTACTGGGCAATGTTGGTACCACGGTGGATTTCAGTACACCCTCGTACCAACGCCAAGGCGACGAGCGTGATATGCTCACCCTGATCAACGAAATGAATGGCGGACAGATCGCCGTCGCTATGGTTTGGGGGGCCAACCCGGCTTACGAACTGCCCAACGCCGCGGCCTTCAAGGATGCTTTTGCCAAAGTCGGCACCCGCGTATCCTTCTGTGGCACAATGGACGAGACCACTAACCTCTGCACCCACGCCGCCCCGGCGCACCACCTGCTGGAATCGTGGGGCGATGCGGAACCCAAGGCCGGTTATTACAGTCTCATCCAGCCGATGATTAATCCGCTGTTCAAGACCCGCCAAGCCGAGCTTTCCCTGCTCGAATGGGCCGACAGCGTGAACCTGAATCGCCAGGATGCCCAGCCGTACTATCAATACCTGAAATCGCACTGGGCCAGCGATCTGTTTGCCCGGCAGACGAAATACAGCACGCCCGCCGCTTTCTGGGACATGAGCCTGCACGACGGTGTGCTGGAAATGCCCGCCGCGACGAGCGGAGCAGCATTCAATGGGACGGTTTCTATTGATACCAACGCCGTAAGCAAGCCCTCCGGCACCGAAGTGGAGATTTGTTTCTACGAAACTGTCAATATCGGTAATGGCCAATACGCCCACAACCCTTGGTTGCAGGAAATGCCCGACCCGGTGAACCGCACCGTTTGGGGCAACTTCCTCAGCATCCCGGTAGAATGGAATGGCAGCGACGAAATCAATGGTTGGAAGGGTCTGCACGATGGGGAGAATGTGGAGGTGGATATCAACGGCCAAAAAATCACCTGCACCGTGGTCAAAACTTTTGGCCAAATGCCTGGTAGTGTGGCCATTGCGTTGGGTGCCGGTCGCGAGATGGGCGGCTGCGGGGTTGGTTACGGGGTTAATGTGAATCCTTGGCTGCCCCTCGAAGGCGGCTTGGTGCAGTACGCCGCCAAGGATGTGAAAGTGTCGGACATGGTCAGCGTGGACAAGCATTACGCTTGCGTGCAGCACCACCATACGATGGGCGTGACCGCCAAACAACAGAACGGCGAGACGATCAATGCCGACGAAGCCGCTTTGGCCTTCCAAGGGTCGCTGACTAAACGTTCCATTATTTTCCAGACCAACCTGTCGGATTTGCAAGATTTGGGCGAAAAAATGGGCGAGTTCCACGAGGAAGCCGAGTACCTGAACGCTCAAACCCTATACCCCAGCACTGCCGACTATTTTGGGACGGGCATGAAATGGGGGATGTATATCGACTTGAATTCCTGCATCGGTTGCGGGGCCTGCCAAGTGGCCTGCGTGAGCGAGAACAATGTGCCGGTGGTTGGCAAAAAAGAGGTGAAACGCCACCATGAAATGACTTGGCTGCGCATTGACCGCTACTTCTACGGCGACCTCGAAAACCCGAAAGTGGTGTATCAGCCGATGATGTGCCAGCACTGCGACAATGCGCCCTGCGAAAACGTGTGCCCAGTAGCCGCCACGACCCACTCGATGGAGGGTATCAACCAAATGGCTTACAACCGCTGCATCGGGACGCGCTATTGCGCCAACAACTGTCCGTACAAAGTACGCCGCTTCAACTGGCTGGATTATACTACTGCCGACACCTGGCCCGCCAACGAGGAGCGCGTTTTCCGGGTGGAATCGGACGACAAGCCGTTTTATGCCGATAACCTGACCCGCATGGTGTTGAACCCGGACGTGACGGTACGCTCGCGTGGGGTGATCGAAAAATGCACGTTCTGCATCCAGCGTATTCAGGAAGGCAAGCTGACCGCCAAACGCGAAGGCCGTGCCTTGATGGACAACGACGTGCGCTCGGCCTGCCAGACGGCTTGCCCAACTGGCGCAATTATTTTTGGCAACCTGAACAACCCGGAGAGTGAGGTGAACCGCAAACGACAATATGCCGGTACGCTGGCTTACAAGGTGTTAGAAGAAATCAACGTGCGCCCGGCGGTGGATTACTCGGCCAAGGTGCATAATAGTAATGAAGAATTATTTTCTTAAGGGTTGCCCATATTCTATAACTCTATTTTCATAAATTCAGACTCAAAAAATGAAACCCTACAGTTTTTTTCAATACAAAACCCGTTTTTTTCAAAGGTCAGTTATGGCCTTTACGTTCGCTTCGTTGATTTTTATAGGTAATTCCTGCCATAAAGATCAATTAAGCAGCACATCGAGTACTCCTGCCTCAAATCAAGAAACTGGACTTAGAGGTGGAGGAAAATCGATAACCATAAGTGATTATGGCTTGCCTACCAATAAGATAGCGGTTAGCGATGGTATGCTATTCTTTAGTTCCTATGCAGAAGTGGAGATGATAATTAAGTATTTGGATTCGCTTGCTTACGATGATGCAAAGAACTTAGTGATATTAAACGATTTGGGTTTTACAGGTTTTGAGTCGGATGGAGCCCCTGAAGAACCCGGTCTTGAGCTCTTTAACGAATATTTTGGTGTTTCGTCTTTGCGTCAAGCGTTAGAAAGTCTGGAGCAAACCGAAGATCAAACGGGACAAGATTTAAGTAATAACATCAATCAAATCCTTTTTTGGGAACCTGTTCTCGGCAGCTTAATTAATAAAAACCATGAAATAAGGATAAAAAACCTTATTTATAAATACATTGACGATAACAGGACCGTGGTGTTTCGGGCCGGGGATCAAGCATTACTGAATTTAGTACGTGCGACCCCAGATCCATTCTCGCTTGCCGACAATTATAATTTTTTCAAAATTGATTCCCGAAAAGAAGAGGATATGGTGTTGTATCATAAAGTGGAGACGGCTAATATGAACACAGAGTGTCTATTTGATATTACATGGACCAGTGATGGAAACCAATTCTATTTTCATTCAGTTGGATTTTTCCCCGATGGAGGAGCTGTTGTTTGGAACATTCTGGATGGCAATGGCAGTATAATAGCCACTCAAAACGGATTCACTACCTTCAGTTATCTGGTTCCTGCTGGCGTTACCTACCCATTATCTGTCTCAATTAGGTCAGCAGGCTGTGCACCTCATGAAGAATTGTTTTCGGTTTCTGCTGGGGGGGCTGGCTATAATTGCGAATTATTTGATTTTACTTTTGCTTTTGACCCGAATGCTGCGAATACATTAACTTTTACGATTCCTGCTTTTACTCCATTGGTCAATTGGAATTTTGGCGATGGGGTCGTTTTTGCTACTTCTCCTACTGGTGCTACCCCGATGGTGATTTCGCACACTTACCCAAATGGAAATGATTATACTGTGTGTGCAAGTGTCCTATCAGCACTCTGCTCTAAAACAGTGTGTAAAGCAATAGGAAATATTAGTTGTGGGGAGCGTGATCATTTTAGAGTGAGGCAGCCATTTACATTCACAGCAGGTTATCAGGGAAAAGCTATATGTAAAATTAGTCTTAAAGACCCTTTGTTTGCTAAAACTAGATTTTTTGCGAAAATAGCGAGTAAAGAATTTAGGGTAAGTAATTGTACTGGTTGTATAGATCGCTGGATATCTAAAAAAGCATCCAAGCTATCAGCATACTGGCATTCAACCCCTGGGCAGAATCATCTCGTCTTTTTTAAACCGGGGTGTGTGCAAGTTGATACAATAGCCATTAAAGATGAGTTTAATAAATCTAAATTAAAAGTAAAACGCACTGTCCCTAATGGGACGAAAATAAAGAAAATAGACGTAAGATGCGACTTCTACTTAACAACCATAGACAATATCCTTGTCCCCCCTTTTATTCTATCTCTGTAGATGAATAAATAGCCAGTGGATGTAAAGTGGCATGAAACACATTAAAGTATCTTGAGGGATTTAGAGCCTGAACAAAAACGAGAATTGATCTAATGCTTGTTAGCATTGAATTCTTAAGTTTAGGCCCTAAATTCCTCAACATACTGTTATCATTGAAAATAGTGACTGGTCTATCGGTGACACATCAAACCTGCTTTATTATATCAGGATGAAATTATTACATATATGAAGCCCATTGTTTTTTTTCTGCTTACATTTTCCACTTCACTTATAGGGCAAAATCCGAATAAGTACAGATTGAATATTGGTGGCCATTACTTAGCAACAACAGACTATTCCATTCAAAAACCGGATGGGGAAAACTCTTTTAAATCCTTGATTTTAGGCGGTTCTCCCTCTTTTGAAGTCCAAATAAATTTTCCTTTTTCAAAACTATTTCAGTTTGAGACAGGCTACCGCTATAAAGAACATTATATAGTTTACGGAATCACTGGCTTTTCATCCGCTAATTGGATAGAAACGACTCATTCCATCCCATTAAGAATTGGGGCGGTATCTACACTTGGGCGCTCCCGATTACTCAGGAGATTTTCTTTTGGGCTTGGCGGCGGCGTTTTGCTGGATATTATGCAACGATCAGATGGTGTCCCTCTGATATATGGAGGACAATTTCAAATAAGTACTTCATCTGGAACTTATCTGTTGAAGAGTGATTATGATCCTAATGAGGTGAATCAAGTCAAAGCGGCCGTATCTTTCAATGGTCAGTGGCAATTCTCTTGCAAAATATTAAAATTTATGCATATTTATATCGGATATGGTTATACCCACGGAACCAGAACGCTGGCCAAAGGGTATTACACTATTCAAACACCAACTACTACAACGAAAGGATCAATGGCTACGAAAGGGTCTTACAAATACGGGATGGCTGGATTGCGGTTTACCTTTTCCAATAAATTTGTCGATTCATTGCCTAAATTATGAAGTCAGTTGTTCTTCTGCAAATATCTTCCACTGCGCTTATAGGGTAGAATCCAAACAAGTACAGGTTTAGTAATTCTGAACGTAAAGACTTTTGGCTCCATGCACAACAGAAAATATTGGGGTGAGTGGAAAATGGTCGCGTAGAAAACAACGTATGAAAACAGTCCTTTGAGCAATCTACCCAAAACGAATGAAAATACAAAAAAACCTATTACTAGGCTTTCTTTTATTGTGCCTTTCTTACACTTGCTTCGGTAGCGCAAAAGAGTACTACCCTTGGACAGGAAAAGATAGTTCGGTTCGCCTGGAGAAGAAGATGAGCAGCACCGGACAAGACCAAATGACGATTCCGGCTGTCGGTTGGCCACCCATTATCTGGGTGATTTGCAGAGAGTTGGTTTCTGACAAGGCGATTGACATCATTCTGAATTTCCTGCCTGGTTTCAACAAAAAGGACGAGATCAGGGATGCGATCAAGGCCATAGCGAACGGCGACTGGATGAGTTTTACCTGGGAGGCGGCGAAAATAGCGGTGGGGCAGATTCCCTGGGTCAAAGTGCTGGATGCCGCCAATGAGTTGCGGCAATTGTACAAGGTGGTGGAAAAAATCTATGACTGGATAGGCCAGGTGGGGACGGCGGCACTGGAACGGGCTTGGGGGATTTTGGGGAAAAGCCCGGCGAAGTTTAGTGTGGATGCTTTGAAGTATGTGGAGGAGGTAAAATTTCCAAAATTTGGGTGGGCGACATCCAATGACTGGCGGCAAAATTTTAAAAACTATTTTCCGAATATTCCTGAAGTAGAGTTTGATAACTTGCAAGTCCATCATGCCGTTCCGAGAAAAGTAGAATATCATTATGGCCTAGTGAGTCCCAATCAAGTTCACTCTGTTGAAAATTTACGGGGTATTCCTAATAGCACAAGAGCGCATGCTATTATTACAGCGAGATGGTCAACTTGGTATAACAATCACCCTAATTTTACCCTCGAAGATGCCTTGAATTACGCCAAAGAAATAGATGATGAATTTGGTCACCTTTTTGTGCCTCCTATAAGGTAGAAATTAGGCAGTGGTTGGTAGTGCGTTACTTTTAAAATGCTAACAGATGTCCTTTTTTCATCTCCATGTTTGGACAAGCGGTGAGTTAGACCGCCAAACTACGATAGTGGATAGAACGGTGCATCCTTATACAATAACGAATGTGGGTATAGAAATGAGCGATTGGCCGGAAGATGATTTGTTTCAGACGTGGCCAGTCTTTTTTATGAGCAATAGGCTTTGTGCCAAAACAAAACATGGAAGATATAGTGGCATTGATTTTCAACCTGTACACCGGATTCATGGCGACTACAATTTCAGTGCATTTTACCCGGGTTTTGAGTTTGATCAGTATTTTTTGTTGAATATTAGTGATAAGGTGGGTCGGGACGATTTTGCTCTTTACAAAAGAATGTATCTGGTAGTTTCGGAAAAAGCACTTGCTTTTCTTCGCAGTAACCATGTTGTTCGGGCGGAAGCAGACGAAATAGATATGCCGTTTGATAAGTATTTTGGTTCTGACCGTAAAGATTTTTGGTTGCATTTGTCGAACGAATTGATAGTGTAAAGCACACATATGACAAAAACTGATCTTGAAAACTTGGAGGAGCGGCTTTTGCAGGATATACGTAGGCGACCTACGTTAGAGGAAATTTACGGAAACTACAAAAAACCACAGACTTTGGTGAAGTTGGAGGAAGTGTCGATAAATTATCCTATTGATTTATACGACCTCTGGTGTGGCCTTTATACTAATAAGCCCTACATCCCGGCACCACTTGATATAATACCTTTTAGTCATACGGGTGGGGATGGATGTTATTTTGGGTTTTTGACGGACTTTGGATATTATGATGATTTGGAAGAGGCTCCGATAGTTTTTATTTGCCCGGCAGATTTTGATGAATCCTATCCACATCACGCCAATAAATTGTTTGCAAACAATATCAGAGAATTTCTAAGCGTAATTATTACTTTAAAATACACGCCTGAATTTCTGCGGTTTAAAAGTATTTATGAAATAGATATTGATGGAGACAAAGAAATGGCTGAAAAGAGTGTGCCACCAGAGTTGTTTGAACATTGGGAAACTCCGCAACTATTGCAAGCCATTTCAATCTTGAAGGAGCAATTCGGCATAGAAGAAATAAAGCAATTAGAAGAGTATTTTATCCTTATTGATATGGAAAGAAAAAGTCAGCACTACCTGGATACCAAAGATGGAATAGGAATTAAAAGCCATTTGAAAAATGAAATCAGATCAGTTGATTTTTCGGATAGGAGTACTTTGGCAGAGACCTTAGCAAAGGTTAGTAAAGTAGAACGTTTGAAATTTTATAGAAATGCACCTTATATTTACCCACATTTTAATAATAATTTTCTGGAAATCATGGAAGTAATGACCGTTTTTCTGGAGCAAGATGGGTTTCACAGGGAGGCGAATATTTTGAAATTGGAACGGGAGGAAAGAATTAAATGGGAGGAGTACTCACGAGTTAGAAGAATAAGGTTGGAACAGCATAAACAATAAAAAACCAATAACTTACCAATGACCTAAATTTCAGCCGAAAACAAAAACACCTGTTTCCGGCAACCGATAAAATTTGAGTTTTTATGCAACCAGTAGCACCAGTTCGGCACGTATTGATTGAGGGCAACAAGACCTACCACCAGATCACGGAGGATTTGTGTTCGCCCACCGAGAAAGTACCCTCGCGGGAGTGGATCGTCGCTTTCGCGGTGGCCTCCGCTTTTCTCGGGCTGTATTTCTTCGCCATCACCTGGACGGTGTGGAAGGGCATCGGCGAATGGGGTTCCAACCGCACCATCAACTGGGCTTGGGACATCACCAACTTCGTGTGGTGGATCGGTATTGGCCACGCCGGTACGCTGATCTCGGCCATTCTGCTGCTGTTCCGGCAGCGGTGGCGCACGGGCGTGAACCGCGCGGCGGAAGCTATGACCATCTTCGCGGTCATCTGCGCCGGACAGTTCCCCATCTTCCACATGGGCCGCGTCTGGCTGGCCTTCTTCATTTTCCCCTTCCCGAATACACGCGGCCCGCTGTGGGTCAACTTCAATTCGCCGCTGCTTTGGGACGTGTTTGCCATCTCGACCTACTTCTCGGTGTCGCTGCTGTTCTGGTACACCGGTTTGGTGCCGGATTTGGCTACCATTCGCGACCGCGCTACGGGCTTCCGCCGCAAGATGTACGATCTCTTTTCTTTTGGCTGGACCGGCAGTGCCAAACACTGGCAGCGTTGGGAAGCCTTGTCGCTGGTACTGGCGGGCATTTCTACCCCGCTGGTGCTGTCGGTACACACCATTGTGAGTTTTGACTTTGCCACGTCGGTCATTCCCGGTTGGCATACTACCATCTTCCCACCCTACTTCGTGGCTGGGGCCATTTTTTCCGGCTTCGCGATGGTGCAGACGCTGATGGTGCTTACCCGGAAAGTGCTACACTTGGAGCAATACATTACGATCAATCACATCGAATCCATGAACAAGGTGATCGTGCTTACAGGGACGATTGTCGGCGTGGCCTACTTGACGGAGTTGTTCGTGGCCTGGTATTCGGGCTATATTTATGAACAGTTTGCCTTTTACAACCGCGTGTTTGGCATCTATTGGTGGGCCTATTTCGGCATGATGTTCTGCAACGTGGTCAGTCCGCAGGTGTTCTGGTCGCGCAAGATTCGCCGCAGTATCTGGTGGACATTCTTCCTGAGCATCGTGATTAATGTCGGGATGTGGTTCGAGCGTTTCGTGATCATTGCCACCACGCTGGCCCGTGACTACCTCCCCTCGTCGTGGAGCTATTACAGCCCGACTTGGGTAGAAATCTCCATCTTCACCGGCACTATTGGTCTGTTTTTCACCTGCTACCTCATCTTCTGCCGGGTGGCTCCGGTAGTGGCCATTGCCGAGGTAAAGGCGATTTTGAAAGTAGCTGGCGATCAATACATTGGCAAAAACGCACGGGTGCAGCAGCAAGTGCCCGATCATTCTACCACTGTGACTGCCAAGACGAATCCGGAAGATTCGGGTTTTCATGGAGCGTGAAAAAGGTTTAGAAAAGAGGTTTTGTATCTTTAAACTTTTTAAACCCTCGCCAACGTACTTTAAATATTTTGTAAACCTCTCAAAACTAACCACGTTAGCCACTTGTTTTTAACCTTGATGCTATTTTAAAAACCTTGCAATGCGCATGAAAAATACAAATGGACAAAGTTACTTGTGTTTGATAATCACAGCTGTGCTGGTTATATGCGGAGGTCAAATAATATTAACTGCTCAGGCGCAGACGAACTTCATTCATCCTCAAACTATTAATGAGTCACAACTTACTCAAACACAGTCTTCCACTTTTCAAAAAATTAAGGATAACGCGAATTTTTTACAATACAATTTCATTAAAATCGAAGACTTGGCATCATTCCAAGATGGAGGGATAATAAAAGTAAATATTTCAGGGCATCAATGTGGTACTTTAGCCTTCAGAGCAAAAAACGTACAGTACTACTCCTCAAATAAATATACTTGGTATGGGGAAGTTGCGTCTGGTAATACTTGCTCTTGTTCTGAAGGACAGTTATTGATAATTGCTCAAGATGGCAATAAGTTTGGCTATCTTAAGATTGATGATGATGATTACTCTATTGATGATATTGGAGGAGGAGTAAACGTTCTGGGCAAAGTTGATTCCAGTAAAGAATTTGGATGCGGCACACTTGGCGAAAGTGGTGAAATTACCCCTCCGGAAACGCAAAACAGAGGAGGCGGCAATTGCGATATAAGGGTTCTGGTACTTTTTATCCCCGCAGCCGCTTCTGCGGTTACAAATATCACCGCAACCGCAACTACGGATGTGACTCTTACCAATCAAGCATTCCGTAACAGCGGCCTCATGCAGAGCGACATAAACCTAGTTTTGGCTGGCGTAGTCGGTGTAACGTTTACAGAGAGTCCATTTATCGCCACTGATTTAATGAGTTTTACTTCCCCCACCTCTACCATTACATCTACTGCAGGAGTTCCTCTTGGCACTTTGATAGCGAATGCCAGTGCAGATGTGGTCATGATTTTAGGCAAGGGTGCTTCTTGGGATTTAGGAGGCCTCCAGCAAGGCTTTGGGTCCTTTACCACGACATCGTTTGCCATTCTTAGAACAGGTAATGGAGTACAAGCACCTTTGATTTTTCCTCATGAACTTGGACATTTGTTGGGTTGTAGGCACGAGACTTGCGGAAATTCTAATTCGGGACAAAATTGTGACAATACCGGCCTCTCTCAGCATGCCCATGTATTTACTACTGGTTGTTGGCCTAACAGAAAAGTTCGGCGTACTATCATGTTTACTACAATTTCAGATAAAGCTATTTCGTATTTTTCAAACCCTGACATTTCCTATGCGGGGAACCCAACCGGAGATGCTACCCACAATAATTCAGCGATGATCCGTAACAGTGCTTGTATAATGGCCAATGCCGTTAATGGCGGTGATCCGCTATTGACTGCCCATATTGCAGGAAAGCATCAATTATGCCGTTATGAAGATAACGCTATATTTGAAGCAAATGTAGCAGGAGGGGCTCCCGGTCCTTATTCGTATGAATGGCAGAAAAGTAGCGATGGGGTAAATTACAGTGGCGTGATGGGTACTGATCAAAGTTTTGTCATCAACGGCCCTTTCAGTCAAGGACAAAAAATATTTGTCCGCGTGAAAGTCAAGTCTGCAGGCAATGAAATAAGTGAAGACTTTTTCTCCACTATATGTAGACGTAGTTTACTGTGATTTTCATCTAAATAGACCAATAATGCCTAATAGTCACATTGATTTTGTTGTTTCACCGAACCCTGTGACTGATCAAATGAAATATTCATTTACCTTGGATAAAAGTATGGATGTGGTATTAAAAATTACTGATTTTTCGGGACGGCCCATTAAGAAACTTTTTGATAATATTTCACTTGAAGCAGGCTACTACGAAGAGACTGTAGATTTGAATAACCTTCCCAAAGGAATTTATAATTTCTATTTTTTAGCCGGAGATAAGGTCCTTAATTCCAGAATTATAAAATTGTAGGTGATGACTTATTAAAGAAAAAACAATGAGAAAATTGATCTTTGTATTGTTTACTGCTTTACTAGTAGGATGTCATAAGGAAAGTAATAGCGGCCTCTATTGGGGGGAAGCAAATGCTTTAAAAAATGGAATACCATGGTCACCAAAACCTTTTGCCGCATTCGAGCCAGAAAAATGGGGCGAAGATTATATTGATGTTGGATTACGCATATTTGATGGAGACGATTTTTTGAGAGAAGAGCTTTCATTTTTGAAAATACCCATGGAGGTTGGAGTATACAATATTGAGCCTGTACGTTTAAATAATGTTTCTACGAGTGTTGGGTCTTCGTATTATACATTCCAAGATGACGGACATATACTGGGTGATACATTCGTAGTCGATACGACTGTTATCGAAAACAAAGTGGAAGTGTTGAGTTTCAATAAGTCCGAGGGAAAGATTGAGATTAAGTTTTCAGCGACTTATGTAATAAGTCAAAGGCAAACCAACGAATCGCCAGATACCGTACGATTTGAGAACGGATATGTGAATACAAAAACCCACAATTAAAATAATACCATTTTACTACTTAACACCCCAACCAATTCATAATTCATTAATTGATAATTCAAAAATATGGCAGCTTCTGCAAGCACCAAAGTCCTCTACGGACTGTACAACGACGAAGAAGACTTGAAAACGGCGGTTAAAACGGCGAACAAGGCGCATCTGGAGATCATGGACGTGTTCACGCCCTTTCCAGTCCACGGTCTGGACCCCTTGTTGGGGTTGAAAGAAAGCCGTTTGCATATCCTCGGCTTTATTTATGGGGCCATCGGCTGTTCGTTTGCTTTCCTGGCGATGTCATGGATTTTCACCCGTGACTGGCCAATGATGTTTGGCGGCAAGCCGTACTGGTCGGTGCCGGCCTTGATTCCGATCACCTTTGAGGCGACGGTGCTATTTGCGGCCTGGGGCATGACGCTCACTTTTTACACCATCTGCGGTATGTGGCCGGGCGTAAAAGCCAGACCGTTGGACAACCGCATTTCGGACGATAAATTCTGTGTGGCCTTCAACGTCACCAGTGCGTCGGACAGCGAAATGGACAACTTGACCAATTTCTTCAGCAGCACTCGTGCGGCGGAGGTAAACGTAAAAACAGTTTATTAATGATGAATTATAAATTATGAATTATCGAGTGTGGGTGATTGCTAATGACAATTAACAAAACCATCCATCATCAATTTTCATATGCTGTAACTAAATCATTCATAATTCATCATTCATAATTGTTTAAGAGATGAAATACGCAATTGGCGCGATTCTCGGCATTATTTTGTTTGCCTGGTTGTTTTCGGTCTGCTCCCCAGCGGGCAAGAACAAGACAGGCCACGAATATATGCCCGATATGTACCACCCGGTGTCTTATGAGACCAACTTGTACAGTGCCTACAGTTGGAACCACTGGGACGATAAAAGTGTGTTCACCAAAGCAGAACTGTCGCGCCCGCGCCACCGCGTGGATGGCACCGTACCGCGCGGTATGACGGCTGTTTATTACGGCGGTATGTCGGCTACCGACGTGATTCGGGGCAAAAATGCTGACAACGCCATCGCTGCCCAAATCAACGGAGCCGCACCATTTTACTATGAAAATACCGAGGAAGACCGGGTGCGCTGTGAGCAGGAGATGCGGAACCCCTTTCCGATCACTGCAAATGGCATGGGACGCGCCAAACCGCTGTACGAGACTTTCTGCGGCATTTGCCACGGCAACGATGGCGGTGGGAACGGGGCCTTGGTAGCCACCGAAAAATATCCGGCGCAGCCGAAAAACCTGATCGCCGACGACATGATCGCCGCCGGGGGTGGACGCTACTACTTCGCTATTATGTATGGCAAAAACGTAATGGGGGCCTATCCGGACAAACTGTCTTTTGAGGAGCGTTGGCAGGTGATCCATTATATCCGTTCGTTACAGGCCAAGGGGAAGAAACTGGAATACAGTGAAACAGCCAATACACTGACGACGGCACCTTCAGCACCGCCCGCCTCGGCACCCGCCCCGACCAGTACCAATTAAAGCGTCATTTATCTTAACATCAAAATTGTCGGGCCTCGGCCCGATTGCGCGATATGAACCTGACCAACACGCAATTCGTTTTTGAAAGCAAAACCAAGACGGTACTCATCGGCGGCATGGTGCTGGGGGTGATTTGCCTGGCCCTGTCTGCCTGGCACGACGACCAGTATTTTACCCGCTTCTGGACGAATTACCTCCACAACACGGTGTACTTCACTGGCATCGCTTTCATGAGCATCTTCTTCCTGGCTGCCCAAATCACGGCGTTTGGTGGCTGGAACACGACCGTGAAGCGCGTATGGGAAGCCATGAGCCAATTCCTATGGGTGGGCATCATTCTGCTGGCGGTGCTGGTTCTCGGCGTGTACGGGCATTTTCACCACCTGTACCACTGGAACACGCCAGGCATCACCGACCCCAACAGCCCGGCCTACGACCGCATCATCGCCGGGAAATCTGGCTTTTTGAACCCTGTGCTCTATACTTTTGCTCTGTTGGTCGTCCCGGCTATCTGGTACTACTGGGCACGCAACATCTATCAGCTCTCGGTAGCGCAAGATACCCAGGAGACGGCTTCCTTCGACTATTACAAAAAGCAGCGCAAGTGGGCGGCCTCGTTCCTGCCGTTGGGTGGCTTCTTGAGTACCGTGTTTCTCTGGCAATCCATTATGGCGGTGGATCCGCACTGGTACAGCACCATGTTTGCCTGGTATTCTATGGTCTCGGTGTGGCTGGGAGCAGTGGCCCTGACCATCATGCTGATCATTTATCTGAAATCGAAAGGGTACATGGAGTACGTCAACCGCAGCCACTTGCATGATATTGGCAAGTTCCTGTTCGGTATCAGCGTGTTCTGGACCTACTTGTGGTTTGACCAGTTTATGCTGATCTGGTACGCCAACAACGGGGAGGAAACGGTCTATTTCAAAGAGCGTATGATCTATTACCCCGTGCTTTTCTGGGGCAACCTGGCTATGAACTTTATCGTGCCTTTCTTCGTGCTGATGCGCAACGATACCAAGCGGAAGTTTGGCACTTTGTTCTTTGTGTCTGCTGTTGTTTTCTTTGGCCACTGGTGGGATTATTTCTACATGATCAAGCCCGGTGCGCGCATCGCGGCCCACGAGGCCACGGAGCTGGCAGAAGGTCGCGGTCCACATAGTCAAAAGGCCCATGAAGTCTTCCCGATGGGTGGCACGGCAACACATGGTGAAAACGGTGCAGCGACGCATGGCACGGCAACCCAAACCACGGAAGCGCATTCGGCAGAGCAATCGCCTAAGCCCACTACGCCCGATGTAGCCGGTGGCCGACCAGCCAGTGAGGAAGGCATGGGTACCCGGGAGAACAATTCGCAGGGTGGTAAGGCGGTCGTATCGGTGGATAGCACGGCCCTCGCTTTGGGCAGCTCCATTTATAAGACCTCGGAGGCCGCCGAGCAAGAGAACCCTGCGGCTTCGGCGGCTGAACCCGCCGGTACGGCCCGGGCCAGTTCCGAGTCGTACGCCGCTACGGCGGTTGGACAAGACGAAGAAGGCGGGCATGGGGGTGACGAGCATAGTGCCGATGCCTGGAAGACCTTTAAAATGGGCTATACTATTCCCGGTTTGGAAGAGATTGGGGTGATGATCGGTTTTCTTTCGCTTTTCCTGTTCTTCTTTTTCGGGCAGCTGCAAAAAGCCTCTTTGTTACCCCTGCGTGACCCTTATTTGGAAGAAAGCCTCCACCACGATACTGGCGCGCTCATTGAGACCGAGGTGGACGAGCATGATGAAGTACACCATTGAAAACGGGTGGAAAATTGTTGAGAATTTTCTACCCAGACTCAAAATTTAGAGCTGTTCTAAGTAGGCCGATGTGAAACGGACCTAACGAACAAACCAGTTACCTTTGGGTTATAGAACGGACAAACGAAATAGACTGGTCTGGTTTTCCCAGAACAATCCTGCTCTTGAATCATTTGGACGAAAAAGGACTTTCGTCGTACAAAATAATTACAGATGACTGCGCTCATTATACTTATCTGTTTCCTGTTGGCCACCATCGTGTTGGTACAAATCGGGAAAGTAACTGAACTCACCGCCCAGATCAAGGGGGAACGGGAAACGATGAAGGACAACAGCAAATGGAATGGCTTTATGTCGCTCCTCTTTTTGGTTGTCTTCCTGATTGGCGTGATCTACTCTTCCTGGAGTTATAGCGACATCATGATGGGTTATGGTCCGCATCAGTCTGCTTCTGAGCACGGCTCGGTATTGGACAGCTTGTTCAAAATCACGCTGTTTTTCACAGGAATCGTCTTTGTGCTGACCCATATTGCCTTGTTTTGGTTTGCTTACCAATATCGTTGGAAGGAGGGCCGCAAAGCGAAATTCATTGCCCACGACAACCGACTCGAAATCTGGTGGACGGTGATTCCGGCTGTGGTAATGACGGTGTTGGTAGTGCGCGGTCTGAATGCCTGGAACACGGTGATGGGCGATGTAAAAGAAGGGGAAGATTTTATGGAGATCGAGGCGACCGGACAGCAATTCAACTGGATCATTCGCTACCCCGGTCCCGACGGTAAATTGGGTACCCGTAACTATCGTCTGACTACTGGTGCCAATCAATTAGGCCAGGATTTTACCGATAAAAAGAACTACGACGATTTTATTCCCGGCCAGGAGTTTTACTTGCCAGTGGGCAAAAAGGTCCGGGTGCGCATCGTTGCCAAAGACGTACTGCACAATTTTGACCTGACGCACTTTCGGGTAAAAATGGATGCCGTACCGGGCCTGCCGACCTACTTCATTTTTACGCCGGTGAAGACCACTGCCCAATACCGCGAGCAACTGCGCAAGTACCCGGAATATAGCGAGCCGTACGATCCGGCGGACCCGACCGGCCCGAAGCGTTGGGAGAAATTCGACTACGAACTGAATTGCGCCGAACTGTGTGGCAAAGGCCACTACTCGATGCGTCGGGTGTTCAAAATCGTTTCGCAAGAAGAATATAATGCCTGGGTTGCTAAACAAGAGTCGTTCTATCTGACGCAAGTCCGGGGCAAGGAAGGCGACCCAAACATGAACACCGGCACCCTGCCCGTCGAAGCCGGGATGCGGGCCAAACTGTTTGGGGAAAACATGAAGAAGGCTGTGGAGTCCACTAAATTGGCAGACAAGACGCTACAGTTGAACCATGTCAACTTTGAGACAGGTTCGGCGGCCCTTATCCCCGATAGTGAATACGAGTTGAATAACCTGGTCAAGGAGATGACCACTTATCCGCAGCTGAATATTTTGGTGGCGGGCCATACCGACAACGTGGGCGACCCGGCCAACAATATGGCCCTATCCGCCCAACGGGCAGCAGCGGTGATGAAGTATCTGACCGATCGCGGTATTGCGGCCAACCGGGTCCAATCCAGGGGCTTTGGCGACACCAAACCGCTGGGTGAAAATGATACGCCGGAGAACCGCGCTAAGAACCGCCGTACCGAGTTCACTATTTTGAATCCCATTCCTGCTGAAGTGATAGAGGAATAGCAGTTAATGGTCTGGCTGAGCTTCGACAATAAGGAAGTTATATCAACTGGTAGTTTGGCTTGATTTACTGTAAGTATTTAGATGGAATATAGGTCATCAGATGTTGTCATGTCGAGCAAAGCCGAGACATCTGCGTGATTTTTTATCGGATGTCTCGGCTTCGCTCGACATGACAAAAAAACTGCATACAACACTGCTTGCTATGGAAAATAATCTAATTGTCACCGAGACGCTCGAAGATCGGCTCACCCAGGAAATTGGCTTTGACGACCAGTTTCACCAGCACGCTCATGGCGACAAGTATCAGTCAAATTTTTTGACGCACTACATATTCAGCACCGATCATAAAATGATTGCCAAGCAATTCCTGATCACGGGGATTTTTTGGGCTTTTGTGGGTGCGTCCATGTCCATCATTTTCCGGCTCCAGTTGGGTTTTCCAGAGGCGGATATGGCTTGGCTACGTCCCTTGTTGGGCAAGTGGATCCAAGTCAACGAAGCCGGGATCGGTAAGTTGGACCCAGAGTTCTACTATTCGCTGGTTACCATGCACGGCACCATCTTGGTGTTTTTCGTGTTGACTGCTGGTCTGAGTGGTACGTTTGCCAACCTGCTCATTCCGTTGCAGGTAGGTGCACGGGACATGGCTTCGCCGCTGCTGAACGCTTTTTCGTACTGGTTCTTTTTTCTGGCTGGTATCGTGATGTTCCTGTCGCTGTTCCTGAATACCGGACCGTTCTCCGGCGGCTGGACGGCCTATCCACCATTAAGTGCCTTGCCACAGGCCTCTGATGGCTCGGCGGCGGGTATGACCATGTGGATCGTGGCTATGTCGTTGTTTGTGGTGAGTTCCCTGCTGGGTGGCATCAACTATATCACCACCATTCTTAATATGCGCACCAAGGGCATGAGCATGTGGCGGATGCCGATGACCATTTGGGCCATTTTCGTGACCGCCATTTTGGGCGTGTTGTCTTTCCCGGTGTTGTTTTCCGGCCTGTTGCTGCTGATGTTCGACCGCAGCATGGGTACGTCGTTCTATCTCAGCGAAATTGTGGTGGGCGGCCAGGTGTTGGACCGCATTGGCGGTAGCCCTATTTTGTACCAGCACTTGTTCTGGTTCCTGGGTCACCCGGAGGTATACATCATCATCCTGCCGGCAATGGGTATTGTGTCTGAAGTACTGTCGGTACACGCCCGCAAACCGATCTTTGGTTATCGCGCCATGGTATTTTCCATCCTGGCCATCGGTTTCCTGGCGTTCATCGTGTGGGCGCACCACATGTTCATGTCTGGTGTAAATCCTTTCCTGAGCAACTTCTTTGTGGTTTTCACCCTGATCATCGCTGTGCCTTCGGCGGTAAAGGTATTTAACTGGATATCAACGGTCTATGGCTCCAATTTCCGGTTTAATTCGGCCAGCCTGTTTGCCATTGGCTTCGTGTCCATGTTTATTTCGGGTGGCTTGACGGGTATTTTCCTTGGCAACTCGGCCATTGATATCCAGTTGCACGATACGTATTTCATCGTGGCGCACTTTCACATCGTGATGGGCATAGCCGCTTTCTTTGGGATGTTTGCGGGCATTTACCACTGGTTTCCCAAGATGTTCAGTCGCTATATGAACGAGACACTGGGTAAGATTCACTTCTGGGGCACCATTTTCGGCGCGTACGCTATTTTCTGGCCGATGCACTACATGGGCATGGCCGGGGTACCACGTCGCTATTACGATGCCGGGGCTTCCTTCGATGCTTTCCGCCACTTCGGTGAGTTGAACCAGTTCATCACTGTGGCGGCCATTGCGGTGTTTTTCCTGCAAGTCCTGTTCATCGTCAACTTCTTCTATTCCATTTTCAGCGGGCGCAAACTGATGACCAAGAATCCTTGGGGTTCCAACACGCTGGAGTGGACTACGCCCATTGAAACGGGCCACGGCAACTGGCCGGGCAACATCCCAGCGGTGCAACGCTGGCCGTACGATTACGGGAAGAATGGGGAAGAGTTTATTCCGCAGTATGTGCCATTGCGGGACGACGAGCGCGACCACGGCGATTAGGCCAGTGAATTAAACCACAAGGAAACCATTTCGGAAACCTTGGGTTTTTTACCTGGAATTGTTTGAAAAATATCTTTTGCCGATCGGTATTACCTTTGTGCCGTATGGGGAGCTTTAAAATGTCCTCCAACAACAATCATTGGTTGGGGACGGCTAGTAACGGCAAGCAAATTTTAATATACAAGGCACCTGATCTTACCCCAACCAATAAGTTTGATTGGGTCTGTGTCCCGCGCGAACAAGTCAAAGCGGAATACTTTTCTATCGAACCTCATCAGCCTATATCAACTTTTTAAGTGGAGCCGCAGGTCAAACAAATCTCCGTCAATAGCAATAGTGGGTGGGCGCAAGCAATCACCGACTTTGGGGTGTTGGTTAAGTTCAAGCTTACGCTGTTGGTGCTTTTCTCGGCACTGATGTCCTACGCCATTGTGGCCAATGGGCAGGTGCATTGGGGAGCGATGTTTTTGTTGGCCTTGGGCGGTTTTTTGGTGACGGGTGCTTCCAATGCATTGAACCAAGTGCTGGAACGCGACTATGACCGGCTGATGCCGCGCACTGCTAATCGCCCTATTGTGACGGGGCGGATCAGCGTTTCTACGGCAGTATTGTGGGCAGGATTGATGGCTTTAGGTGGTATTACCTTGTTGACCCTCTTCAACCCGCTGACCGGCTTTTTGGGTACGCTGTCGCTGATGAGCTACGCTTTTGTCTACACACCTATGAAGCGTTCTACCCCTTGGGCGGTGCTGGTAGGGGCGATACCGGGTGCTTTGCCACTGATTATCGGTGGCGTGGCCTATACGGGTTTTATTACGCCGATGGCCCTGCTGCTTTTTTTGTTGCAGTTTCTTTGGCAATTTCCGCACTTTTGGGCGGTGGCCTGGGTAGCGGATGATGATTATCGGCAAGCGGGTTTTTACCTGTTGCCCTCTGGGGACAAGCCTAAGGACGCTACAACGGGGGCTTACTCGCTCCTGTTTTGCAGCGGATTGGTGATGGGTACAGTATGGGCATTCTGGGCGGGCTTTATTGGCGTAGCCGCTTTTGGCGTTTTGTTCGCGCTGAACCTGTATTGGGCTTGGTGCTGTTGGCGACTGATGCGGGAATGTTCGCGGGAGGCCGCATTACGGCAGATGTTTATGTCTTTTTTGCACTTGCCGGTGTCTCTTATTGTTTTGCTGCTGGACCGGCTCTGAAAAAGGTTGATTGGTTAACTGGTTATTAGTTGACGATATACCAGCTCACCAGCCTTTAGTACCCTGTAACCAATTAACTAATCAACTAGTAACCATCTATGAGCACTGCCTCTTCTGACATACAGCAAAGCAAAATCCCTCCGCACAAGTTGGCCTTGTGGGTAGGGATTGCCAGCATCGTGATGATATTTGCTGCCCTCACCAGTGCGTACATTGTGCGGCGGGCAGCGGGCAATTGGTATGAGTTTAAGTTGCCGGACATTTTTTTTGTCAATACGCTGATCATTGTACTCAGCAGTGTCACGCTGCATTTTTCGTATAGTTCTTTCAAAAAAGGTCGGGAAAAATTATACAAAGCCCTGCTGTTGACGACCTTTGCGCTCGGTTTGGCTTTTGTGGTGTTGCAGTATGAAGGTTGGCAGGCATTGAATGCAATGGGGGCCACTTTCAAGATAAACCCTTCCAGTTCATTTGTTTACGTGATCTCTGGTCTGCATGCCGCCCACGTTTTGGGAGGCATTACGGCCTTGACGGTTGCTTTGGTACATGCTTTTTGGTTGCCGTTTCGGCCCACCAAGCGGCGGCGGTTACGATTTGAGCTGGTGGTGCATTACTGGCATTTTGTGGATGTACTGTGGGTTTATTTGATTATTTTCTTCATGATGCAGTCCCGATAATCAAACAGCAATTAGCAATGGCCTTAAAGTATGGCGAGGGTTTGTACAATGTCTAGCCGTCAATAGTCCGATACTCAAATCAGCATTTTTTAATTGAATATTATGGCAGAAACATCTGTTACTCATACCCACGATGTGGATGGGCAAGAGGACGGTCCCGAACTGTGGGAAGGCGGGGTATCACCATTCCGTGCGCCGTATGGCAAACTGATGATGTGGTACTTCCTGTTATCCGACGCCTTTACGTTCGCGGGTTTTCTGATCGCTTATGGATCGCTGCGCTTTAGTATGCAGACTTGGCCGGAACCGGACTTTGTGTTCCGCTCGTTCCCGTTCACCAGTGGGCATTGGCCACTCATGTTCGTGACCTTTATGACTTTCGTGTTGATTATCAGTTCGGTGACGATGGTCAGGGCGGTGCAAGAAGGACACCGCGAGAACCAGCGTGGGGTGGTGTTCTGGATGTTGCTCACCATCATTGGTGGCGCGACCTTTTTGGGTTCGCAAGCCTATGAATGGACCACGCTAATCAAAGAGGAAAACGTGTCGGTGACGCGCAACCCCTTTGGACGATATTTACAGGACGGCTATCTGGTAGAACTGGATGACAAAGGCAGCCCGGTCTATCAACAAATGGCCGGTGCGCAGGGTCAAATGGTCAATGTTCCGAAGCCGCTGGTTGTCGATGGCGATACTGCAAAAGTGGAAAAGGGCGGCTCCTACCTCCTGCATGGACACGAACACAATGGCCAGACGGAATTGGAACGTAAGTATGTACATTATACCACTGGCCCGGATGCCGGACGGACCGAAGAATTGGCTCAGGGACCAAAAGCCTTTGGTGCTTTATTTTTCTTCATCACTGGCTTCCACGGTTTCCACGTGTTCTCCGGAGTGCTTTTCTTGGCCATTATTCTGATCAATGCCGGTGGCGGCGTGTACGCTGCCCGCCGCAACGGGTACGAAATGGTGGAGAAGATCGGCCTGTACTGGCACTTTGTGGACTTGGTATGGGTGTTTGTCTTTCTGGTATTTTATTTGCTGTAAATGTGGTTAATTGGTTTATCCGTTGATGGGTTTAATTAGTTATCTACTACTTAACCATTCAATTAGTTAACCAATTAACTTAATCAATTAATCAACTAATTAACCAGTCGACCAATAACGTAATGGCTGAGCACCAAACATACGACGAGCAAAAGAAAATGGTATTCAACGGCCTGATCCGGCTGGGTATCATCACCATTATAGAAGTATTGATCGCCCTATTGGCCAAGGGGCACTTGATTCCTGGTGTGGCTTTCAAGCACGGCTTCCCGCACTACGTGTATATGGCCTTGATGGTGGGCTTTTCCCTGTACAAAGCCTACTTCATCATCTATTTCTTCATGCACATGGCCTATGAAATACGCGGCTTTGCCATGACCGTATTGTTGCCGACCACGCTGCTGATTTGGGCAGTTATTGCCTTCTTTCAAGAAGGCAGCTATTGGGGCCGCAGCCGCGAGGAGATCAAGCAAAAGAATAATGAAGACCGCCAGGAAGATGTGCGGCCCGTGCCGTCCAGCAGGCCACAAGGATACGTCCTGCCAAATAATTTTAGGCCTTACACAGGGTAGATCGCTCTTTTCCCCCGGTGCTTTTCCGGTATGGAAAGCAGACGAAAGTTTTACAAAACCGGAAAAGGGCAAGGCAACCAAGCCATGTCCTTTTTTGTTGATAATCACAATAGTGCATCATGGTAGAAACCGACAAAAAGCCCACGCTTGGGCGCAAAATATTCATCGCCTCCGCCTTATTTTTGGTCCTGGTGGGTTTTCCGGCTGTTTCCTGGTTATATCTACAGGATGGGCTGAACTGGCGAAAAAAGGCAGTGGGCGAACTGGGCAGCTACGGTCAAATCCCCAAGGCCACCGTCCACTGGGGGGATGGCGTCAAAGAGAATCGGCTGAAGGGCAAGGTAGTGGTAGT
>JAYUXG010000637.1:0-6839 GCA_043753125.1 Saprospirales bacterium
GGTCTCGATGCCGTCCGGGGCCAGTAAATACAGGTGGTTCAGGTGGCCACTCAGTTCGGGCAGCATGGCCTGCGCCAGCCGTGCCCCGAAACTGTAGGCCAGCAGGCTATATCTCGTTTTGCCCGCCTGTTCCGCTAATTTTTCGACGATTTCGAGCAGATCCGCCTTGGAAAAAGAATCGTCATGCCATTCGGTTTGCCCGTGAAAAGGCCAGTCGGGGGCCACCACCGTATAGTGCGTCGCCAAGGCGGATTCCAGCACGGCGAAGATGCGGGCGCGGTCGCCAAACCCATGCAAAGCAATCAGCAGTTCCGGGCCGCTTCCGAATTGGAGGTAGTGGATTCGGCCTTTAGAGTAGGGGAGGAAGTGGCTTTGCATGGGGGTTAGCAAATCAATGTATGGATGTTCTTGCAGTGCTGAATGAAGATTAGACTACTGTTTTATCAGCGGAATTACAACTGGTATGTCATTGTTTGCTTCAAAAATTTCCAGTGAATATACGCCATGAGGTAGCCCGTCCAAGGTTGTTTTTTCGGCATATGCGAAGGTTTGTACCACCTGTCCCAGTGCGTTGCGCAGCATTGCCCGCTCCCAGATGAAGTCAGCTGTTATTTCAAAAATATCCGTGGCCGGATTGGGGAAAACATTGACTTCAAATGATTTCCAATTTATCTCTACTATATTGCTCAAAGCAGATTTTTCGTCAAAATCTACTTGCCGGAGACGGTAGTAATTTTTGCCAAGCAGCGGGTATTTGTCCCAAAAATGGTAATTCAGGGCATGGGAGCTGGTGCCGTGGGCGGCTAACTCACCTATTTTTTCAAACGCAACCCCGTCGGTACTGCGCTGTATCTCGAAGCGGGCAGCGTCCCACTCGGAGGCGGTTGTCCAGCGCAGCTCAATGCCAATCTGTGGCACGGCGTGGCCTTGTAGTGGGGCGAGATAATTGACGGGCAAGGGAATGGAAGTAATCAGCACTTTGCTCGTAAAAGGCTGCAAAGTGAGGGTCGTCACGCTCATGTCGTCCAGGTTCACGGCATTTGAATACGTGTAGGTGGCGGCAGCACTGGTGTTATTGACCACTAAAAAAGAATAATCGGTTGGGAAAGTCCAATTGTAATAACTACCTACCGAAGCCAAATCATATCCCGTTGTGGTGCGCCATTGAGCCATAGTGAAGTTTTGGGCATTTGTCCAGAGGTAACGGCCGACCGACGCTCCGTAAGGATTACACAAAAAATTGTGGTTGGACGTGGACATAACCTGGTGGTTATTGTCGTTGGAGGCTATTTCAACCGGTATTGCGCCCGCGAGGTTCGCATAAAAAGTATTGCCGGAAGTTGTATTGTCGTAAATACTTGGCCCCGACTGCCAGTCATAAAAGCCCAGGCCCTGCTTGCATCGGTAGGTGACGTTGCCCGTGACGGGGCAGTTATGCGCCCCGGCGTTGATAGTAATGCCGCTGCCGACAGTAATATCATGGACGGTGTTGTTTTCGACCGTGATGTTGTAGGCAAAGTTGTCAATGTAGATGCCGTTGATAATGTTGCCGGGGGCCGAGCCGTTGTGGCTGCCGACCATGGTGCTGACAATATTGTTGCGGATGATGTTATCATACGACGAATTGTTGCCGCCCCAGGTGTAAATACCGCCGCCATCGTCCATATTGACCATCGCGTTCTGTACCTGGTTGCGCTCGATGGTGATGCCGGTGCCATTGAAGCGAATACCTATGTTGCCAATATTCGTTACGGTGTTGTTACCGATGGTGCAGCCCGCGTTGCCGTTGATGAGCCAGATGCCCCCCGAGTAAAAATCGCCCGTAAAGTTTGGGCGATGCAGGCCGAAGGTCATACCCGCGTTCGTGATGCTGTTGTTGGAAAATGCACCGTTGCCCATGTTTGCGAGGACTGCCCCCTGATAATAGCTGTCCGTGATGCTGTTGTTTTGAATATCGTTGCCGCTTCCGCTGACAAACATCGCCTGGAAATTATGACTGAACACACAGTTTTGAATGACATTATTGATCGCAGAACCCATCAGCCGGATGCCTTCCTGGGCATAGTTCTGGAATTGGAGGTTTTGAAAGGTGTTGTCCGATCGGTTGTCGTTGCCTGCAATGCCCAACAAGTTGACCGATGCCTCCATGAGGAGGTTGTTGGGGTCGGTAGGGCTCATGTAGTACAGCGTTTGATTGGCGGCATTGTAAAACCATTCGCCTGCGGTGTCTAGCAGTTCGAGTTTATTGTCGAAATAGAAGTTAGCACCCACACCAGCTGCCGCCATGGAGGTTGCCCAATTCACCGTATTTCCAGACTGTGCAGTGACGACTTGCCGATTGAGCCGCCAGTCGTACTCCCGAACGCACACATTAGCCCCGATAAAATTTTTGCCCGAACTGCCGATCGAACTGCTGGTCAGGGAAGTCGAGGTGGCCGCGCCCGCATTCCAGGTACCCGTGTTGGGCGCTCTCGACAGAGTTTGCAGCGCGCCATCGACATATAGAAAATAGACCTGTTCCGCGACCGTCGCTTTCCAGATATTGCCGCTATGTACCGTCCAGTTGGTGACGAGCCGGGAGCCTTTGAGCACCGGCGTTGTACCCGCGTCGTAGCTGTCGAAAGTGATGCCGTTGTTGTTGAAAGCGGCAAAGGCAATGGTACCGCGAAAGGTATCCCCCTTTCGGAAATAGACCCGGTCGCCGTTGCTAATCGTGCCCCAGGTACCCGAAGGGCCGCCCAGTTCGGCACTCAACTTGGCCAGGGTGCGCCAGGGCGTGGCGGGGGAAGTACCGTTGTTACTGTCGTTCCCGGCGTTGGAGAGATAATAGTCGGCAGCAAATAAGCGGGTAGCGGTCAGCAAAAAACTGATCCAAACGATTAAAATTTTAATAGTCATTGTTTTTTACGATGTATAGCAGTAAGGTGATAGTTAAAAGTAAGTGAATTCAATTGAAGGGTTTGTCCAGGTCGAACAGAGCGGCAGTTTCCCCAAATGTTACCTGAACCAGCTGTGCAGCACCCATTTTTTTAGTTTCAGCTATTGTTAGGCTTCCCTGTAGTTAAAACTGCGTGTATTTTGTCTGTACAATAGCTCTTACCCCTAACTCAGTCATCCACCCGAAACTTAAACCCCACGCCATGAATATTCTCCACCTTGATCCGGTCGTCCTGGTTCAGGTATTTACGCATCCGCGAGATGAACACATCCAGGCTGCGATGTTATCTATCATTTGTCTCCCCTTCGATGTTTTTTATTAGTTTTTGAATCTTACTTTCAATATCAGCATAGTAAAATAATATGAATTGACGGTTAACTTCTATCTTCCAGAGATAACTCAGCAGCGTATTCTTTTCAGCCGCACTCAGATTTAAGGGAATATTTATACTGCTGATCATTCCTTTTTCATTAAAAATGAAGTTGGGCGCGACCAATTGATTAAATTCCATAAAATAGTTCTGGTGGAATTGCATTTCGGCATATTCTTCTTCTAGTTTCTGTAGCACACTAAAATCGTATTCATACAGCGAAATGATTTCAAACCGTAAAGAATCATTTTGGACGAGCTCCAGTCCTTTTGATTTCAACGTTTCGTAGCCGGATACATTCTGGATGGAGATGAAACTTCTGGTCAGGTTTAAGTAGTGGTATTGGGTGGAATCGGTATTGACTGAGCGATTGTTTAGCACATTTCTCCAGAATCTGCAGGCCGTCATGCCCGCTTTATGGCCAATAACGTTCAGCTGGGCATCCGTAATGTCCCTTTTCAGGCCATTGGATATTTCGGTCAGAATTTTTGTTTCTGCCCGGCTGTCCCGACGATTATCGTTCCAATTCTCTAAGGCAAAAGCCGAAATAACAGCGATAAAAATAGAGAGAAATTCAAAGGCATATTCCTGCCAGTTTACTTTCTTCATGCGCCTTTTGCTTATTGCCTTTTCAATCATCCACCCGAAACTTAAACCCCACCCCGTGAATATTCTCCACCTTGATCCGGTCGTCCTGGTTTAGGTATTTACGCATCCGCGAGATGAATACGTCGAGGCTGCGACCTAAAAAATAGTCGTCTTTGCCCCAGATGGTTTCGAGGATGTAGGAACGCTTGACCACCTGGTTGCGGTTCTCATTGAGTAGTCGCAACAGGTCGGCTTCCTTTTGGGTAAGCGTCTCCGCCTGGTCGCCGCCATGGGCCAGGCTCAGATTTTTATAGTCGAAGGTGTAGTCACCGATCACGACCACCGTGTTGGTGCGGGCGGCGGACATAAAGCGGGTGCGCCGCAGGAAAATATCGATCTTGAGCAGCAGCTCCTCGATGCTGAACGGCTTGGTGATGTAGTCATCTGCGCCGAGGGTCAGGCCGTGGATTTTGTCCTGCTTCATGCTCTTGGCCGACAAAAAGATGATTGGCACCTGCTCGTCGCGCTTGCGGATCTCCTGGGCCAGCGTGAAGCCATCGACTTCGGGCAGCATCACGTCGAGGATGCACAGGTCGAACCGCTGCGTGGAACGGATGATGTCGAGTGCCTTTTGCCCATCTTCGCAATAGGTCACCTGGTAGCCGTTCAGTTCCAGGTTGTCGCGGGTGACGAAGCTGAGGCTTTCGTCGTCCTCTACGTAAAAAAGGTGTGCTTTTGCGTCGGCCATAGGTTGCGGTGGTCAGGTTAGAGATGGGCGCGACCAGCAGGCCGCAGCGGCGGCAAACATAATCAAGTTTTTCCGTTCCGTATTTCTCGTTGGGGTATTTCCAATCGTGCCTGGGCAGTGTGTTACACCCACACCGCATAAATGTCCTTTCCCTCCTCCTACAGCCATTCAGCGCGGTCGGTATGCTGGCGGGTATGGTCAAAGATGAGCAGAAAGCCCTGTCCAGGTGCTGGTGGTCGAGGTAGTCGGCCAGTTGGAGCAGGCCCTTCTGGTGGCTGGCTTCCCCGTACCAATACCTTGAGCTCGAGCAGGTAGCGGTGTTGGAAGAAAGTAATGATCAAATCCAAGCGTTTTTCCGCCGAAATCTGCGGCTCTTTGAAGGCAAAACCCCCGCCATTGAGGATGGGCTTGAGAAAGGCGAGGAAGATCAGGCGACCTTGGCGTTCGAGGAATTTTGCGTCTTTTTCGCTCTGCTCCTCCCGCATGAACAGCTGAAAGGCCAGCAGAATGGCTGGCAGGTCTAGTTGCTGATCGTCCAGTACATAGCGTCCTTGAAAGGTGGCCCCCTTGGTGTCCGGGCCAATGGCGAGGTACATCTTGAAGTCCATGTAGTTGGCGATCACCTCCTGATAGACCCGGTTGTGGATGCGCAGCGTGTCCTGGCCGCGTCCCTCGGAGGCAAAAACGCCATACGCGATGCCGAGGATGACCGACTGGTTGTGCGGATTGAAAGGGGCCACATCCTCGTTGAGCAGCACTTTTTGGGTGAGTTCGTATAATTCGGGCGTATCCTCTAAGTTTTTGACCAGCGAGTCAAAATTGGCGTTGCTCTCTTTCACCAGCATTTTAACGGCGGTCTATACGTCTGCTGGCTCCCACGCGCCGGGCAGCACGTCGGGCAAATCATCTTCGTCCAGCATTTTACAGAGTTTGCTCACCAAAAATGGGTAGCCGGAGGTGTAATAAAAAAGCTGTTCGGCGATGGCCGGCGCATCCATCGTCACGCCGCGTTCGGCCATATAGTCTTCCAGCATCGGTACGATCTCGGCGGGGTAGGAAGCGCATGTCCACCTTGAAATCGGCGGCGATGTTCCAAGGGCTGTTAAACGTGGCTTGCTCGCCGGGACGCAGCTTGACCTTCAGCGTTTTTACGTCGTGTACCCCCACCAGGACAATGCTGTGGAAAGTCTGCGCACCGGGGTCGTCGCGGTGCAGGTATTTGTCGCGCAACATGGCCAGGAAACTGACGAAGGGCTGGTTGTTGCTGCTTTTGTCCACCTCGTCGATGAGCAACACGAGTTTTCGATCCGTTTGCTGGGCCAGTTTAGTGATGCTGTCCGCCAGATCATCAAAAGACGCTACCTGTTTTTGTTGCTCGTCCAAAAAAGCGGCAATTTCTAAATGCCCGTAGTTCTGGCTGTTGCGCTTCATTTGCTAGAACACCATTTTGGCAAATGTAGGCTCCGTCTTAAAAACATCGTCGCCCACGCCCTCAAAACTGATCTTGAAAGCAAGGTAGTCATTGGACGCAGCCAATTGATTGAACAAGGCAAAAAGCGTGGTCGTTTTCCCGTACTGCCGGGGCCGATTCCTGGTGAAATACTTGCCTTTTTCAACTAAATCCAGTACGCCTTTCATTTTAGCGCGCGTATCGGCCATGTAGTGCCGACTCCCATGACAGTTGCCCGTAATGTTAATTTTTTTTGCCATGTTGTTGCTGGTTTCGTTGGACCAAGACGGCCCATCCGCAACCCTATCCCCACAAAGTTACGAAAAAATGGGGCAGCTCATGCTGCGTGTCCCATATTCATGGGATTGTGGGCATGGGTGACGTTGCCCCACCTTTGCACCATTCATACAACGAAGGTGTCCGCCCCGAAGGCACCGGGAAAATACCGGGCGCAGCAGCCGAAAAGCGGAAAGAGTAGGCAGTATCGCTTAAATAATTACCCATCAATCATTCAAAAATAATTCCACCATGAAAAACAATTCATCCTCCTACATCCTCTTGATCCTCGCCGCCTGTTTCGCTGGCCCCTTCTCCGCCTCGGCGCAGTGGTCGCAAAGCGGCACGGCCATCTACCCCACCACGTTGACCAAAGCAGTGGGCATCAACACCACCACCCCGACCGCCCAACTCGACGTAGTGGGCGGCCCCAATTGGACGACCGCCCAATGGAAAAAATCCCTCCAGA
>JAYUXG010000638.1:0-6838 GCA_043753125.1 Saprospirales bacterium
CGCCGTGGTCAGTATGCCGAGCGCAACGGTGGGGTGTTTCCCTGGCTGACGCGCTTTGACTTGTCCGTGATGCAGGAAGTTTATATCAATGTCGGTAAGAACAGCAAACGCAATGCCCTGCAGTTCCGGATCGATATTTTGAACTTCGGTAACCTGATCAACAATAAATTTGGCGTCGGCAATCAGGCGACCGCTTCCAGCGGTTTCGCGGTCAACCCGTTGAGTCTAGCCAGTATCAGCGCCGATGGTACGCCGTCGTACCGCCTGGCCACCCAGGTGATCGATGGTTCCACCGAATTGTTGCGCGATTCTTTCGTGAAAAGTATCAACCTGGACAACGTATGGCAGGCGCACTTGGGCGTGCGGTACATTTTTAATTAAATGTGGTCAATATGCTTGCTTTCCATACATTGTATGGAATGAAGCCCGGATCATTTTAGACAATTTAATTTATCCAGCTGTACAGCTGATTCGATAATACTCAATACCGCGCCGGTGCTCCGGTGCGGCATTGTTTTTTAAGCGAAACCGCTTTTATTTGTCCGATGAAACGCTGGGGCTCCCTCGTCATTTTACTGCTGCTGGTCCTGGGCCTGCTGGCCTTCCGCTACTGCCAGAGCCGGAATGCCGGGCCCATGCCCGCTTCTCCAACGACCACCCATTCCAAACCGGACAAATCCGGAGCGCCTTCGACCACCCGGACGCCGGACTACGCGTTGAAGGTACTGCGCTACATCCGGGAATATGGAGAGGCCCCGCCCAACCACGTCGGCGGCCGCGAGTTTCAGAACCGGGAAAACCGCCTGCCGAAAAAAGATGATCAGGGCCGCAGATTACGCTACAGCGAGTGGGACGTTCACCCCAAAGTGGCCGGTCAGAACCGGGGCCCGGAACGGCTCATCACCGGCTCCGACCACAGTGCCTGGTACACGGGCGATCACTATAAAACCTTTCAGAAAATAGAATGAATCTAGAAATTGTAGATCGTTTGCCCGTTTTTCGCGCCGATACACACGTAGTGGATTTGGACGGCAGCAAGATTCACACCCTGCGCGGTTTTTATCCGCGCATCGCCAAGGCCCTGATTTTTCCCGATTATTTTGGTAAAAATCTGGATGCCTTGGCGGATTGCCTCAGCTCATTGGAACACGTTGGCAGCCAGCACGTCGTGCTGCTAATCCGGCATATTGACGACTTTCTGGACAAGGAGAAGCCGGAAAAGCGGGAGGCGACGCTGCAAGTAATACGGGAAGCACAAAATCCAAAGCATCGCTACGATACCGTCAAGTTTAGAGTGCTGGGGTTGCGCGAAAATTAGGCTATTCCTCTACCTACATCCCCAGAGCCTTCAGAAACTCCGGGCTGTCCGGCTTCACCTTGGAGGCAAAGAAGTTAAGCAACTTACCTTCTTCATCCAGTAGGTATTTGCAGAAATTCCAAGTTGGTTCCTGCGTGTTCCAGCCATTCTGGGCCGGATCGGTGAGCCACTGATACACCAGCGCTTTGTTTTCGCCTTTCACCCCCACTTTCTCAAACATGGGGAACGTAACGCCATAGTTTTTCTGGCAAAAAGTGGTGATTTCCGCCGCAGAACCGGACTCCTGTCCACCAAAGTCGTTGCACGGAAAACCGAGGACGACGATGTACTCTTTATTGGCGGCGTAAAACTTTTCCCAGTCGGCGTACTGCGGGGTGTAGCCGCATTCGGAAGCCGTATTCAGCACAATGATCTTCCGGCCACGGAACTGCTCGAGGGCTACTGGCTGGCCATCTATGCCGTTGACAGTGAATTGTAAAAAAGAAGATTCCGTAGAATCCGCAGTCAAATTTTGCATTGGTCGTTGCAGTGTTTTATTCATGCGAAAGGAATAGCCGGTAAAAAGTATGGCCATACCGAGGAGGAAAGCGACTATGATGAACCAATAGGTTTTGCGCATGGTGGAAAATTGATGGGTAATCACCACCACCTAACAGGCAGTTAGTTGTAAAGTTGCCAACACAACCAGACTTTTTCCTACTTTCGCGGCCTCACAAAAAGGCTTTTCCATGCAAAAACTACTTATCGTCCTTTTCCTGCTACCCGTTTTACTCCGTGGCCAAGGGATGTGGTTGCCGCTGCACCTCGAAAAACAAAACGAAAAAGAGATGCAGGCCATGGGCCTGAAACTGGATGCCGACGACCTCTACTCGGCCCTGCAACCGAGCCTGAAAGATGCTATTTGCCTGTTTGGCAGTGGTTGCACGGGCGAGATGATTTCCCCGGAAGGGCTGCTGCTCACCAACCACCACTGTGGTTTCGATGCCATCCAGAATCTCTCGACGCTACAAAACAACTACCTCGAAAACGGCTACTGGGCCAAGGACCGCGCCACGGAACTGCCTGCGCCGGGCGTGACCGCCACTTTTGTCAGCCGTATGGACGACGTGACCACGCTGGCCCTGCAGGGCGTCACCGAAGGCATGGGCGAGCGCGACCGACAGGCACAGATTGACAAGAACCTGGTGCAGATTCGCGGCAGCACCAAGAAAATGGCCTGGGAAGATGTACAGGTTCGTCCGTTTTACAATGGCAATCAATACTTTATGTTCGTTACGGTCACCTATAAAGACCTGCGTTTCGTGGGTGCACCGCCGAGCAGCATTGGCAAGTTCGGTGCCGATACCGACAACTGGGTGTGGCCCCGGCACACGGGCGACTTTGCTATGTTCCGTATCTACGCGGACTCGGCGGGCAGGCCAGTGGCCTATGCGCTTGGCAACGTACCGTTCCATCCCAAACGCTTTTTGCCCATTTCGCTCGACGGGGCTGAGGTCGGCGACTTCACAATGGTCTATGGCTTCCCTGGCCGCACCGACGAGTACCTCACCGAGGCCGCCGTGCAGCAGACTGGCGAAGTGCTGGACCCCGCCAAAGTCGCCATCCGTGACCGTGCCCTGAAGACCATGGACAGCTATATGCGCAAGGACCCTGCGGTGAAAATCGCCTACGCGGCCCGCTACGCCAGCATCGCCAACGCCTGGAAAAAGTGGCAGGGCGAAATGCAGGGCTTGACGACCTACCACGCGCTGGACAAAAAACGGGCATACGAGGCCGAGTTCACCCGGCGCATAGAGCAAAATCCCAACTGGAAAGTGCGCTACGGCAACCTGCTGCCCCGCCTCCGCCAACTCTACAAAGACTTGGAACTTTACGCCTACGCCCGCGATTATTTCCTGGAAAGCATGGTGCGCAACAACGAATTACTAGGCCACGCCGCCAGCCTTAATTTTTGGATGGAGAGCTACGATAAAAATGGCGCAGACTTTTTTGCCGGCAAGCAAAAAGAGGTCACCGCCGACCTCGATGCATTTTATAAAGATTATCGCCCGGAGGTGGACGAGGCGGTCATGGCTGGGCTGTTTGAATTGTATGCCCAGAACGTGCGCCCGGAGTGGGGGGCGGAGTTTGTGAAAACGGAGGCGACCAAAAACGGCGGTTATGCTGGCCTGGCGGCCAGTATCATTAAAAACAGCACGTTGGCGAATAAAGAAAAAATGAACGCCCTGCTGACGCAGCCGCCTGTGCAGATTGCCACGACCTTGAAGGCTGATCCGGCGTACATTTTTTGGAAAACGCTCAACGATGCCTACGTGGCCAATGTGCAGCCCAAATTGCAGGACATCCAGCCAAACATCAACCTGTTGCAACGCCAGTACATGGCCGCCCAAATGGAAGTGTTCAAGGAGAAACGCTTTTTCCCCGATGCCAACAGTACCCTGCGCCTGACCTACGGCAAGGTGCGCGGCTACGAACCCCGCGACGCGGTACAATATGATTACCAAACCGACTTGGATGGGGTGATGGAAAAATACATTCCCGGCGACTATGAGTTCGATGTGCCGCAGAAACTCATTGATCTTTGGAAAGCCAAAGATTACGGCCAATATGCCACTGTCGATGGTCGCTTGCCCGTGGCTTTTATCGGTACCAATCATACCACAGGCGGCAACTCCGGTAGCCCAGCCCTGGATGCGCGTGGCAACTTGATCGGTCTAAATTTCGACCGGGTGTGGGAAGGCACCATGAGCGACCTGAACTATGACCCGGCTATTTGTCGCAACATCATGGTGGACGCGCGATATGTGCTGTTTCTGGTAGACAAGTTTGGTGGGGCAGGGTATTTGTTGAAAGAAATGAAATTGGTGAAGGGGGAGAAGAAGCGGAAGCGGAAATAAAGTATGAACGAGGAAGTATGAACGATGAATAAGGAGCCACGTCGTTTGGCAGTCGCAGAATCAATTATAAGCTTCTAAATCCCCCTAAACTGACTGTAAAAACAGCGATTCTCAGTTTGCAAAAAGTTATAATACTACACTTATCCCATGTGTCATGCTGTAAGCATCTACAACCGAAAAAAGTAGAAATGTTCATTATCACTTGGGCAGATTCCTACGGAATGACCCCCGATTTAGGATAATCACATTAGCTCCTTTGGCAAACCGAGAATTGCTGCTGTAGCAACCAATACAATAAATCATGACCAATAACCTAAAAATACTAGCCATTTGTGGAAGCACCAATCCCACTTCTATCAATAAGAGCTTGATTTACGCCATCGGCGACCTAACCGCTGACTATTTCGACCTGACTATTTTTGAGGATATAGATCAAATCCCGCATTTTAATGCTGATTTGGATAACGACACACCACCTCTTGCAGTAGTAAATTTTCGCAGGCTGCTACAAGAGGCAGCAGGTATTTTGATCTGCACACCCGAATACGCAATGGGCGTCCCCGGTACGCTGAAAAATGCGATTGACTGGATGGTCTCTTCCTGTGGATTCTGCTATAAACCAGTGGCTCTTATTACGGCTTCTACGCATGGACTAAAAGGGCATCAATCTTTACTGGAGACGCTTCGTATCATTGAATCCAACATTACGGAGGAAACACAGCTGGTCATTTCATTCGTCAAGGCAAAAGTGAGCAAGAACCACCAAATAACCGACCCGGAGACCCAAGAAAAAGTAATGGAAGTGGTCCTCGCTTTGAAAGGTCTCATTGAAAATAAACAGGCCGTAATGGCTGAATAGACTGTTCTAAGTGCGCATCACATGGAAAAGACACCTCACCTCAGCCATATTCTCAACCACCTCGACGAAGATCGCGACCAATATTTCAATGCCGTGTCCCCGCCGGTCATCCAGTCCAGCAACTTCGTTTTTCCCAATCTGGCATCTTTCCGGGCGGCCTTCAGCGACGAACTGGAACACCATGTGTACAGCCGGGGCAACAATCCAACGGTGGAAATACTGCGCCGCAAACTGGCCGCCCTCGAAGGCACCGAGGACGCACTGGCGTTTTCGAGCGGTGCCGGGGCCATTGCCGCCGCCGTTATCGGCAACGTCCGCGCAGGCCACCACATCGTGTGCCAAAAAGGGTCGTATTCGTGGACGTCTGCCCTGTTGCGCAAGTTCCTGCCGCGCTTCGGCGTGGAGCATACCTTTGTGGATGGCACTGATGTTCAGGCAATTGCAGCAGCCATCCGGCCCAACACGCGGGTGCTGTTTCTCGAAAGCCCAAACACCATGACCTTCGAGTGCCAGGACTTGGCGGCCTGCGCGGCACTGGCCAAAGCGCACCATTTGGTGAGCATCATCGATAATTCGTACTGTTCGCCGGTCTTCCAAAACCCGGCTGCCTTTGGCATCGACATCGTAGTGCATTCTGGTACCAAGTACCTCAATGGCCACTCTGACGTGGTAGTGGGGGTGTTGTGCGGAAGCAAGGCAATGGTAAAAAAGATATTCGAATCGGAGTTGATGACTCTGGGGGGCATCCTCGGGCCGCAAGATGCGTCCCTGGTAATCCGTGGGCTGCGCACCCTGCCGTTGCGCCTCCAGCGCAGCGATGACAGTGCGCACTTTCTAATCGGGAAACTGGAAAAACACCCGAAAGTGGAACACATTTGGTATCCGTTTCATGCGAGTTTTCCACAGTTAGAATTGGCCAAACGCCAGATGCGCGGCTGTGGCGGCCTCTTTTCGGTACAGTTCAAAACGGACACCGAAGAGAAAATGGAGGCCTTCATCCATCGTTTGCGCCGTTTCCTGATGGCGGTGAGCTGGGGTGGCCACGAGTCGCTGATTATCCCGACCATTGGCTTTTATCATTTGCCGGGCCGTGGCCAGCCGCCCATGCCCTGGACTTTTGTGCGTTTCTATATTGGTCTGGAAGACCCGGCCTGGCTTTGGGAGGATTTGGAAGGGGCGATGGAGGAGTTATGATAACTTATTGATGCGAATTATGATTTAATTAAGTACCTAAATGTCAAGCACTTAGACCTTCCAAGTTTTTAAAACTTGGAAGGTCTTATCGCTATAATGGTTTCGACGGAAACCCAGCCACCATGCAAGATACCATCCAGCAAAGCATCACGGCCAGCATTGCCGTAAAGCAGGCCATCCTGAACGACGAAAGTTTTCTGCAAAAAATAGAACAGGCAGCGCAAGTCTGGATCACTACTTTTCGCGGCGGCGGCAAAGTCCTCTTCTGCGGCAATGGCGGGAGCGCAGCCGATGCCCAGCACCTGGCTGCGGAACTGTCGGGACGCTTTTATACTGACCGGCCGCCCCTCTACGCGGAGGCATTGAGCATCAATACCTCCTACCTGACCGCCGTAGGCAACGACTACGGCTTCGACGAAATATTCGCCCGCATGACCGAGGCGGCTGGTCGCCCCGGCGATGTGCTGGTGGCCATCAGCACCTCTGGCCAGTCTCCCAATGTACTGAAAGCCATCGCCAAAGCCCGCGACCAGGGCATGATCGTCATCGGCTTTACCGGTGCAACCGGCG
>JAYUXG010000639.1:0-2780 GCA_043753125.1 Saprospirales bacterium
AGCGATAAATTGCGCTCCTTCAACGTAGATAAATTCTACTCAGAACACGAAGGTGGCTATCTGCTGGAAAACCTACGCAATGAGTGGCTTGGAGCCTGCGATTTTGTTTTGATTGACAGCCGTACAGGGGTCACGGACTTTGGGGGCATTTGCACCATTCAAATGCCGGATATTTTGGTGATGCTGCTTACCCCGACCGAGCAGGGACTGAAAGGTACTATTCGCATCGCGGAGCGCGTGGAGCAAAGCCGCCGTTCTTTGCCTTTTGATCGGGAGAAGTTGTTGGTATTCCCCGTACTGGCGCGGATGGACTCGAAGAACGAGTTTGAGCAAAGCCATCGCTGGGTCAAGCGGTTTGCCAAAGAATTTGAGGTGTTTTTTGACGATTGGCTGCCGATGGGAATTATCAAGAAGGATTTTTTTGCAGCGGGTGAAGGTACCTTATATTGCTTATTTTAGTTATGAGGAGAAGTTGCCGGTAATTGAGCAGGGGATGAGTGACCCGGCAGGGTTGGGTTATGCTTATGAGAATTTGGCGATGTTGCTGGGTAAAAGACTAGACAAGGTAGACGATTTTGTGGATAAAAGAGAAAATTATTTGAATGAAGCAAGCAAAATAGAATCGGAATTGACCTTTTTAGATATGCATCTACTTGGCCTTATATAGAGATCTTTTCAATTTACCTTAAACAATCTTGAAGTTAATTCGGGAATTGGTTGGCAATTAAATAATAGGCTGCAAATATCCATCAGTTACCGGTGGCTTTATTTTAATGAGATCGATAAAATAATTTTTAATAGAATTATTCTTGACAGATCGCATGCCGAATTCTTGCAAAAAAAAGCAGACAACTACAACCCTTTCAAAATGTGGCTGATGGTGGGATATAAATGGAAGAAATAAGGGATACACACTACCCATAATGCTGCTCACATCCGCGTTATCTGCGCCCCAATCGCATTCAACCGCTGGTCAATAAACTGATATCCCCGGTCAATCTGGTGGACGTTGTGGATCACACTCTTGCCTTTGGCCGAGAGGGCCGCGATGAGCAGTGCCTGACCGGCCCGGATGTCCGGCGAAGTCATCTCGATGCCCCGCAAAGGATAACGGCGATCCAGCCCGATCACCGTGGCGCGGTGGGGATCACACAGGATGATCTGTGCGCCCATCTCGATTACTTTGTCTACAAAAAACAAGCGGCTCTCGAACATTTTCTGGTGAATCAACACGCTGCCCCGGGCCTGGGTGGCCACCACCAGCACAATGGACATCAGGTCGGGCGTAAAGCCCGGCCAGGGCGCATCGTATATGGTGAGAATGGAGCCGTCAATAAAGGTAGTGATCTCATAGTGCTCCTGCGCGGGAATGTACAGGTCGTCGCCGCGTCGCTCGATCTGGATGCCCAACCGTTCAAAGGTCTGCGGAATCAGGCCCAAGTGTTCCACCCCGGCATTTTTGATGGTGATTTCTGACTGGGTCATCGCCGCCAGGCCAATGAACGACCCGATTTCGATCATGTCGGGCAGGCAGCGGTGCTCCGTGCCGTCGAGCCGCTCCACGCCTTCGATGCGCAACAGGTTGGAACCCACACCGCTGATGTTGGCACCCATGCGCTGGAGCAGGCGGCAGAGCTGCTGCACATACGGCTCGCAGGCGGCATTGTACAGGGTAGTCACGCCTTTGGAGAGCACGGCGGCCATCAGCACGTTAGCGGTGCCAGTCACCGATATTTCATCCAAGTGCAAATAAGTGCCTTGCAGCCCTTCCTTTGGTTGCTGCACATAGTAGATGTCCTGCTCGTCGTCATATTTGAACTCTGCCCCCAGTTGCTGGAACCCCAGGAAGTGGGTGTCCAGTCGTCGCCGTCCGATCTTGTCGCCGCCCGGCTTGGGTATGGTGGCCCGGCCAAAGCGGGCCAAGAGCGGCCCGATGAGCATGACCGATCCACGCAACCGTTGCGCATCCTTCATAAAAGCATCGGACTGGAGGTAGGAAATGTCCACCGTACTGGCACAAAAACGGTAGGTATCGGGGGCCAGTTGCTCCACGTGGACCCCTAATCCACGCAGCAGATCGATGAGTTGGTTTACATCGTGGATGTTGGGGATGTTGCTGATCGTCATCTGTCCGTCGGTGAGCAGTACGGCACTGATGACTTGGAGGGCTTCATTCTTGGCACCTTGCGGCTGTAGCTCGCCGCGGAGCGGCTGGCCGCCAATGACTTCAAAACTATCGGATGGCATGGAAAGGTGGGAGCGGGTGAGAGACGTGAGAGGGTAAGAGCCGAGCGAGATAAGCGCAGAAAATAGGTAAAAACGTGCGTGATAGAAAAAAAGCGGGGGCGAAAGTAGGAAATTTTGGCAATGGGTGGCAGTGTCCTGATTGGCGGTATTCAGGTACACAGACCTGCCCTACGTTCCCCAGCCTTCCAGCCAATCAAATACCTCTTCCACCTCCTCAAAAGACTTTACCCCTACCTGCTCTTCTTCCCCACTGGCCAGGCTGAGGCCAGCGGGCTGTAAAGCAGTGAGCAGCTGGGGCAATGCCACAGCAGCACCGTCCCAATGCAGCAGGATAGAATATTGCGCACACAGGTTCTTCCAAAAATCTACCTGGGATGTCATACTGGCCACCGCAGCATTTTTTGCCGAAAAATGCACCACAAAGTGCGCCACGTGCGGGGCTGCCTGTCGAAACAGCACTGCCAAAGTAGATGCTGCTTGGTCTGCCTCCACCGCGAGCAAAATGGTTAGTCCCTCCAAATAGTCCAATGTCG
>JAYUXG010000640.1:0-2779 GCA_043753125.1 Saprospirales bacterium
GATCTTGCACGGCTTGTTTGGCTTCTCCGACAACTGGCAAACCATTGCCAAAGGTCTGGCGACCACACATACCGTAGTCGTACCTGACCTGCGCAACCATGGCCGGTCGCCGCACGTGCCCGGTCATACGTATACCGACCTGGCGGAAGATGTACTTCATTTCCTGGAAGAACGCTGGATGTTCAGCACCGCCGTGGTCGGTCACAGTATGGGCGGCAAGGTGGCCATGCAACTGGCGCTGACCCACCCCGATGCGGTAGAACGACTGGTTATAGTGGACATTGCACCCAGCGCCGGAAACGATAATCAGGGCGATATTTTTCAGGCGTTACTCGATGTAGACCTGTCGGCAATTACTACCCGCCAGGAGGCCGATGCCTACCTCACTGCCCGCATCCCCGATTTCGGCACCCGGCAATTTCTGCTGAAAAACCTGACCCGCGCGGATAACGGCCGCTATTCCTGGAAAATGAACCTGCCGGTGCTCTGGCAACATTATGCCGACATCCTGGCCCCGGTGACGGGCGAACCCTTCGACAAGCCTACGCTCTTCGTACGCGGCAGCCGCTCCGACTACATCGCCGATGCCGACTTTCCGCTCATCAAAACCTTGTTTCCGCAGGCGGAGGTAGTGACCGTTGCGGAAGCAGGGCATTGGGTACATGCAGATCAACCGGAGGAGTTGTTGGGGGTGTTGCGAGCGTTTCTAGGGTAATACTCCCCACCAATAAATTGCCCCCGTCCAGAAATCAATTTGTTCGGCAGCATTTTATATTGCGTAGCCCATCGCCACTAAAACCCTGCTTTTGAACGTTAACGCCCGGCCATTTGTCCATCAACTCCGGCGAATGCCCCCAAGCTGCATTATTTTTCCAAACACAATTCTACGCCATGCACAAAATATGTTTTGCCTACTCCTTCCTCGCCGCGTTGCTCTTGCTTGTTTTGCCCGCACATGGGCAACGCCGCTACTTCGAAATATCCAAGAACCTCGAAATTTTTGCCAACGCCTATAAAGAGCTCAACCAAGCCTACGTGGACGAACTGGACCCCAACCAGGTGATGCGACGCGGCATGGATGCGATGCTCGGCGGCCTGGACCCCTATACCAACTACTTTTCTGAAACCGACATTGAGGGCTATCGCATCCAGACCGATGGCAAGTATAACGGGGTTGGTGCGGTCGCTAAAAGCATTGGCGACTGGACGGTGGTCTCCGAAATATACGAAAATAGCCCGGCCCACAAAGCCGGACTCAAGGTCGGCGATGTCATCGTGAGCGTAGACGGCCAGAGTGCCAAGGGCAAAACGGAGGCCCAGGTGCTGGATTTTTTGCGCGGCTTTCCCGGCACCGAAACAGAACTGATGGTTCGTCGGCCAGGGGAGAGCAAGGATTTGAAGATCAAGCTGTTGCGTGATGAAGTCAATATGCCCAATGTGCCGCACTCCGGTTTGGTGGCCGAACACATTGGCTATATCAACCTGAATACCTATACCCAGAACGCGGGCGAGAACGTGGCCAATGCCTTGCGGGCGATGAAAAACAAGGATAGTGGCTTTAAGGGGGTCATCCTTGACCTGCGGGGCAACGGCGGTGGCTTGCTCAATGAGGCCGTCAACCTCGTCAATGTATTCGTACCGCAGGGGGAGTTCGTGGTGAGCACCAAAGGCAAGGTGCCAGAGTGGAACATCTCTTTCAAAACCCAAAATCCGCCGGTGGACGACGCCATCCCGGTAGTGGTGCTGGTGGATGCACACAGTGCCTCGGCCAGCGAAGTCACTTCTGGCGCATTGCAAGATTTGGATCGGGCGGTCATCATGGGGCAGCGCAGCTTCGGCAAAGGCTTGGTACAGAACATGAAAGAAATCGGCTATAACGCCAAGATCAAGTTGACCACCGCCAAATACTACACCCCTTCCGGGCGATGCATCCAAGCGGTGCGTTATAAGGATGGCAAGCCAGTGGACATTCCCGAAACAGAGCGTGGGCAGTTCAAAACTCGCGCCGGTCGCCCCGTCTCCGATGGTGGCGGCATCAAGCCCGACGTGGTGTTGCCGCACGATACGGCTACCGGCGTCGTGAAGGCCTTGCTGGACCAGAATCTTATTTTTGATTTTGCGACCCAGTTTGCCCTGCGCCACGCTACCATTGATTCCGTAGAAATATTCACTTTCAACGAGTGGGATGGCTTTACCCGTTTTGTACAGGACAAAAATTTTACTTACCAAACCGTGGCCGAGCAAAAAATGGCCGAACTGCGGGCCGCTGCTACTAATGAGAACATTACGCTGGGTCCTGACTTCGACGATTTGACCAAAAAGGTGGCTGCCGAGAAAAAGGTAGCCTTGGAAAAAAACAAATCCCGCATCGTCCACGAGATGGAGCAGGAAATCGTGGGTCGCTACTATTTCCAGCGCGGCAAGGTGCGCAAGGGCCTGAAAAACGACCCCGAAGTGGACGAGGCCGTGCGCCTGCTGAATGACCCGGCGCGGTACAAAGCATTGCTTGGTCTGCAACGCTAATCGAATATTGCTGACGGATAACCCAAAAAACGAGGCCGCCCCGGATTGCTCCGAGGCGGCCTTTGTTATTATGTTATTTGAGCATCCTATTTGCCTTCTTGTTGGTCATATTGATTAACTAAAAAGCACTCAATATTCATTATCGGGTGTCATGCTTACAGCATGACACCCGATTTAGAATGATCATATTTAGCACTTTTAGCAAACCGAGAATTACTTTGGGTAATTGGCATATCCTTGGGAAGGACGTTCAAAA
>JAYUXG010000641.1:0-16065 GCA_043753125.1 Saprospirales bacterium
CAAACCCCCGAAGACTGCAACAATGGGATAGACGACGACCTGGATGGGCTAATCGACTGCTATGACCAGGATTGCACCTGTACCGGGCAATGCGAGGATTTCTATTACACCACCTGCAACGCTGACTGCTACTATGTGCCGCCCTGCAACCAAATTACGCTTGGCATACAGTGGACGGCAGAGTCTGAAACCGGCACCTACTCGCCCTTGGTGGCTGGCGATATGGACAATGATGGCATCCCCGACATCGTGGCCTACCGCGTGGAAAAGCCCGACATATTTATCATCGACGGGGCCACCGGGGCCACCAAAGTACATATCGTCGGCCCGACTGATTATCCGGGTGGTACTGCTCCGGCCATCGCCGATCTGGACCACGATGGCTTTGGCGAGCTGGTGCTGGTCGGCAATGACCGCATCCTGCGCTGCTGGAACCACGATGGCACCCTGGCCTTTGCCAGTACGGTACAGGTCGGCTACCATGACCGCTACCGATTCTCGGTGCCCAACATCGCCGACTTTGACCACAATGGCTGGGCAGAAATTAACATTGGCAATCAAGTCTTCAATGGCCAAACCGGTGCCTTGCTGGCCCAGGGTGGGGTAGGGGTATCGGCAGGTGAACACCCCGCCCGGGTGATCAACAATTTCTCCTTCTGCTCGCCCGTAGCTATGGACGTGCTGCCGGACAATTTCTGCGCCGATTGTGCCGGTCTGGAGATTGTGGCTGGCAATCAGGTGCTTTCCGTGAATCTGGTGACCGGCGCGGTCAAGCCCGTGGTCACCGCCCCGGCCCCGTTTACGGATGGTTTTACCAGTCTGGCGGATTTCGACCGCGATGGCGATCTGGATGCTATCGTGCAGGGTAGAAGGGGTGGCCAGAACTTTGTCTATTGCTGGGACATCCAGACCCCGACCATTATGCGACAGTTTAAATTGCAAAATAACTACCACGAAGGGGCCTCCCGCGTGAACGTTGCCGATTTGGACGGCGATGGCCAACTGGAGATCAATTTCGTCAGTTATCCTACCCTGTACACCCTGAAAAACGACTTTAGTATATTGTGGACGATTGAGACCAACGATGCTTCCGCCATCACCTGCTCCAGCGTCTTCGACTTCTGCGGCGATGGTTCTTCCGATGTAATCTACCGCGGCCAATCTTTTCTGCAAGTGATCGAAGGGGCGACCGGACAGGTAAAGTGGCAAGACAATTGCCTATCGGCCACGCATATCGAGAACCCGCTCATCTTGGATGTGGACGCCGACGGACAGACGGAGGTAGTTATCCAATGCGGGGGTTCGCAGTACGTCGCGACAGGGGAAGGCCACGTGGTCTGCTACGAAGCCGTTGGCTTGCCGGGCATTTCTTCGCGGCAGGTGTGGAATCAGCATGCCTATTTCAACACCAACATCAACGACGACCTGAGCGTGCCGCGCTACCAGCAAGACCCCAGTATTGTCGGCGACAGCCTGCGGCTAAATGGGTTTCTGAACCAATTTTTCAACCCCACTTTCCCCACCCCCGATGGTGCGTTGACCATCCAGGGCGTGACCTGTGCAGGTGACTCGCTGCTGCTGTCGGCCACGCTCTGCAACCTCGGTGACAACGTGCTGCCTCCTCAGACCCCCATTTCGGCCTACCTCGGCAATCCACAGACCACCGCCGCCCAATGGGTGGGCACCCGCCCGCTGGGCTTTTTGTTGGCCAAGGACAGCTGCCGCAGCTTTGTTTTGCGCCTGCCACGTGCGTTGGTGGTCAACGACTCGGTGTTCCTTGTTTTAAATGATAATCACTCCCAACCAGCACCATTCAGTCTGGCCACCGATTTTCCGGTAACCAACATTGGCGAATGCGATTTTGAGAACAACATTGCGGCTTTCTATTATACCTACGCCCCGGACGTACTCAACATTGGTCCGGATACCGCTATTTGTGCCAACACCACGCTGACCCTACTTGCCGACGGTAACGACTTCGTGACGTGGCAATGGACGGGCGGTAGCAGCCAGCCAACCCTCCTGGCACCGGGTGCAGGCACCTACGTTGTCACGGTGACCGACGTGTGCGGCGTCACCCAAAGCGACCAGATCATCATCAGCACGGATAGCAGCACGGTGGTCGATCTCGGTGCCGATCAAGCGATTTGCCGGGGCGACACAGTGACACTAGGAGAGAGTGGATTTGATATTTATAACTGGTCGCCCGGTGCATTCGTGAGTTGCCCTACCTGCGATAGCGTTATGGTACAGCCTGCTGCTTCCTCGCTGATCGTGCTGGAAGCTGGTTTTGCCAATGGCTGTAGGGATCGTGATTCGGTGTACCTCACGGTGTACGATACCTTTAACATTACGATTGATACGACCATTTGTTTTGGCCGCATGGTGACTTGGAACAACGTCACGATTCAGCCGGAGAGCAGCCAAATCTTCTTTTTGCAGACCGTACACGGCTGCGACTCTACGGTGCAGGTGCGGGTACATGGTTCCACTATTGGCACCTACCAGATTCAGGTGGATACAGCGGTTTGTCTCGGTAATTCGTTGGTGTACAACGGTTTTACGCTGGTCGCTGGCGATCAAAAGATGATGAATCTGGGGGCTTCCACGGGCTGCGACTCCACGGTGATGGTCAGCGTAGCCCCTAAAGACACTTTTTCCACGGCCGAAGTGCGCATCATTTGTGCTGGCACTACCTCACCCATTTTTGGGCAAAATCAAGGTGCGAGCGGCGTATTTACTATGACTTCTCCGGCCCGCAATGGCTGCGACTCCACCCATACGGTGCAATTGACGGTGCTTGATCCCTTGGTGCTGGCCATCGATGCCATGCCCACTTGTTTCCGCGAAAGCACGGGTATGCTGACGGCTTCGGTCACTGGCCAGGCCCCGCCTTTTAGTTATCAGTGGGCCAACTTTACGGCCAACACCGCCACCCTCGACAATTTGCCAGCGGCCAACTATGCCCTCACGGTGACCGACTTTAACGATTGCACCCAAACTGCTACTGCCCAGGTGACGGCTTATCCGGCTATCGTATTTGCAGCTGACCCGGATTCGGTACGCTGCTACGGGGAAGCAAATGGCAGTATTCAAGTCAATTCCAGCGATTCTACGCTGTTATTCCGGCTGGATGACGGCGATTTTTCCCCCGCTAAAAACTATATGGGTTTAGCCGCTGCCGCTTACACGCTGTACGCAGAAGATGGGTATGGTTGTGTGGATACCCTGGCAGTGGCTGTGCAAGCCCCGCCGCAGTTGCAAGTATCCCTGCCCGCCGACACGACGCTGGTGCTGGGCGATTCCCTTGTCTTGCGTACCAACATCTTTGGTTTTGACCCCACGCGCTACGCCTGGTCGGACTCGTCGTACCTAAGTTGCCTGAATTGCCCCAACCCCGTGGCCAAGCCCCTGACCAGCATCCGGTACTTGCTCACCGTAACCAACCGGAATGGCTGTACTGCCAGCGATGACATTGCCTTGCGGGTGCAACGCCTCATCGGGGTGTACGTACCCAATGCCATTGCCCCGGCGCATAGCCTGAACGACCGCCTGGAACTCAACTTTGGCCCGGCCGTGCGGAGCGTCCGCTACTTCCGGGTGTTCGACCGCTGGGGAACGCTGCTGCACGAAGTCACGGGTATGCTGCCCGATGACTCTGCCTCAGCCTGGGACGGTACTTACCGGGGCCAGAAAGTGCTGCCCGGTGTGTACCTCTGGCAAATGGAGGTGGAACTGGTGGACGGTGGTGTGGAACGGTATCAGGGGGATGTGACGGTGGTGCGGTAGAGGAATATCCTATTCCACGCTTAGCGGTTCTGCATTACAAGAAGCCGATGAAGCAAATGATTGATGGTTGTGAACTGACGTCACGCTTGCTGTCAGGTGCGACGTTTAAGTAACGTGACATAAATAATTTTATTTAATATGATTAAAAGATTAGGCTCATGTTTCCAATTTACTGACACTGTTAGAGAATGACCAGTTTACCTTAGCCTAATTAAGGAAAAGCAACCACGAAGTGGTGGAACATGAATAGTCCCCGATGAAATCGGGGGCTATTCGTACTCGACCCTTTCAGGATCTAACCCTTACGACCATATTTCAGTAAGAAAGGAATATGAGCCAAACAAAGGCAAATGACTATGGTTACTTATACTTTCATTGTCAATTACAAAAAGGGCATTTATGTCCACCAAGTGGATACATGGAATACGCTGCAAGCCTGTCATACTTATGCAGACCACATCATTGAATGGCAAGAGTAACGACAAGACTACTGGAGACCCACATGAGCAAGCACACTTTTCTACTCGGATTCATGGGCAGCGGCAAGTCTTACTGGGGCGCGAAGCTGGCGGCGCACCGGGGCGTTCCACTGGTCGATTTGGACCGCTGGATCGAAGACCAAGAGCAGCAAACCATTGCGCAACTGTTTGCAGCACAGGGCGAAACCGGTTTTCGGGCGTTGGAACAGCAGCACTTGCATACGCTGGCCGATTTTCCCCCGGCCATCATTTCGTTGGGTGGCGGTACGCCCTGTTTCTTTGATAATATGGCCTGGATCAATTGGCATGGCCATTCCATTTATTTGAAAGTCCCTTTGGATATTCTATTGGAGCGGCTGCGCCGAAAACCCACCCGTCGGCCGCTGCTGGCCCAACTACCGCAGGAAGAGTGGCCCGCTTTTCTGGAAAAAATGCTGACGCAACGAACCCCATTTTACACCCAAGCCCACCAAACAGCAGAATATGCTGGCGACGAACGGGCTTTTTTTGAGCAACTCTGTGCGACGCAGTAGGGTAGGGATCATCGTAGGATTTCCTGCACGCTCGAACACGATACTAGTGATGACAACCAAACGGGGATGATCGCGTTGTTTTTCTAAACCCCTATACGCCAAGTCCCTCTAAATTGACGCATGAACCTACGCAACTACCCAACCCCCGACACTTTTACCCGCGCCCGCAGCGGCGAATCCTTCGAGACGGCCAAGCAATATTTCCCCGGCGGTGTACACAGCCCCGTGCGAGCTTTCAAAAGTGTACAAGGGCCGCCTATTTTTTTTGAAAAGGGCGAAGGTTGCCACCTCCACGATGTGGATGGACAAACCTTTGTGGACTTTTGCTGTTCTTGGGGGCCGCTCATCCTGGGACATTGCCCGCCAGCGGTAGTGGAGCGGGTGCAGGCGACAGTGGCCAAAGGGATGTCTTTTGGCACGCCCACACCGCACGACAATCTGATCGGCAAATTGATGCTGGATAACCATCGCTACATCGAGATGGTGCGCTTTGTGAGCAGCGGCACCGAGGCGGTGATGAGTGCCATCCGTCTGGCGCGAGGGGTGACGGGACGCAACAAAATCCTGAAGTTTGAGGGCTGCTACCACGGCCACGTAGATGCACTGTTAGTAAAGGCAGGTTCGGGGCTGGTTACTTTTGGCATTAGTACCTCGGCGGGCATCCCCGAGTCATTTGTCCGCGAGACACTGGTGGTGCCGCTGGCCGACCCCGAAGCACTGGAAGCGGCCCTGCGCGAACACGCCGACGACTTGGCCGCCATCATCATCGAGCCAATTCCTGCCAACAATGGTTTGCTGTTGCAAGACCGCTCGTTTTTGCAACTGCTCCGCCAGAAAGCCGATGAATACGGCTGTCTACTGATCTTTGACGAGGTGATCTCGGGTTTTCGCGTTGGCTTTGAGGGCGCAGCGGGCTATTACGATATCCGGCCAGACATCCTCACTTTTGGCAAGATCATCGGGGGAGGGATGCCAGTGGGGGCCTACGCGGCCAGCCGCCACATCATGGAACACGTGGCTCCGATGGGGCCGGTCTATCAGGCTGGAACGCTGAGTGCTAACCCCGTGGCAATGGCAGCTGGGTTCGCGACCTTGACCGAACTATTGCGGCCAAATTTCTACGAATCGCTGGAAACCAAGACCTTATACTTCACCGCGCAGTTGCAGGATTTTTGTGACCACAATGGGTACGAGGTGACGTTTCCCAGTATTGGTTCCATTTTTTGGCCGACTTTCAGCCGACAGCGCATACAGCGTTCGGACGAAATTGACGGCACCACGATGGATTTGTTCAAGAAAATGCACTTGGCTTGCCTGCAACGCGGGGTGTACTTTGGGCCGTCGGGCTACGAAGTGGGCTTTGTGTCGGCGGCGCATACTGATGCAGACTTGGATTTTGCGGCGGCCCGGATTTGCGAGAGCCTGGATGTGGTGTTTAAAGAAAGTTAAGGATTTGAAGATCTGAAGATTTGAGTATTTGACCAAAACACTTGACAATCACGTAATTGATCAAATACTTAAATCTTCAAATACTCAATAACTTACAGTACAATACATTCAGTCTATTTTCTCCACCAGCACTTCGCCAATAACAACCAACGCTTGTGATTTCACCAGTTCCCAATCCAGTTGCAGGCCGACGTTCCAGGCACGGGAGTCATGGCTTTTGGCCAATCGGATCAATACCTCGAAAAAGCGTTCGTATTCGACCAGGCTATACTGCATATGCTTCCCGCTACGGATGATGTTGCGCAACAGGTCTTGTTTTTCTTCAATGTCGATCAACACGTCGATGGCCAGTTGCAGCATCGTGTTCTGCCGCTCGCCGCTGGTGAAGTGGGCGCGGTGTTCCGGGCTGAGTCCCTCGAAAAAATCCGCGTAAAATTCACCGATAAACCCACTGTTGTTGCGCAGACAACGGCGGTAGCTGCTGCGCACGGCATTCTTTCCATCTGCTGGCTTCATACTCAGTTGTCGGAAGCGGAGCAATCCTTCGTGCAGATCAGGTAATCGCTCAGCGGGGTTTTCGCGGAGCATGGTGTCAATGATGTCGGCCAGATCGGGGTTGTGTACGGCCCGCATTCGCTCCCGCCGGTATTTCTTTTCCTCAAAGAAACGGGAGCGATTGCGCATGATCTCCAGCACCGACGCTCCCTCAAACAAGTCCTTGCCAGTCAACATCTTGTAAGCGACCAAACCGATGGAAAACTGGTCGGAAGAGCGCATAGCCGGGAAGGAAAGCCGTTCGCCATCGCCGCGCAGGTACTCCGGACTGAGGTATTGACAGTCTTCCCGGAACTTGGCCAGGCTACGGTCGTCGCGGCCCGCCTTGATGATGTCGAAGGGCGAGATCATCAGCTGGTTTTCTTCGTCGATATAGATTTTGGAGGGGCGGACGTTGGAGTGCAACAGGCGTTTTTGCCGCAGGTAACTCAGTGCCTCGGCCAGCGAAAACAGCCAATCCACCGCCTGCGAGGGCGGGCGAGGGCCGGTCTTGGTGAGTATCTCGTTCAGTACGCCGCCGTTCACGTACTCGCAAAGGATGTAGAAAGGAAAGCGTTCCAGCGATTCGCTGTGTAGTTTGATGATGTTGCGGTGCTTGAGCAGCGAAGCCTGCCGAATTTCGTGTTTGATCTCTTCGGTCAATACCGGAACTTTTAGCACCTTGGCCACTACTTTTCGGCCCGTAAACACATCGTTGAGCAGGAAAATGAGGGCGGAATTGCCCTCGCCCATAGCGCGTTCCAGTTCGTAGAAACCCCGCAGCCGCTGGCTCAGCACTTCTTTCACGATCTGCATTTGATCGCTCACGCCGCGCAACAACATTTCCGGTTGCGTGAGATCGAGGTATTGCGGTAGGCTGCGCTTGAACTCCTCCAGTTCGGCCAGAAAGCCGTGGCGGATGCGGTTCAGTTCCAAATTTTTGGAGTCATTGCCCAACAGGCCCTGGCGATCGCCTGCTTGCATATTCGCAAAACGGGCCTGCTGCTCCCAAACGTTCCCTTGCAGCTCGTCGAAGCGTTTGGCCAGTTCGTTGAACCTTTGGAAAGCAGCCTCCAGCGATTCCACTTTGGCCAGCGTTTCGATACGCTTGTCTTGTAGTGAGATTTCCATAGCGCGATTTACCCAATTTAACTGATGGTCATGACATCATCCGAACACTTGCCAAAGGGGCTTATCTATTAAAAATCAATAGTTTAGGGCAAAGATAGGGTATTGCCTTCTAAAAAAAGCCCGTCCGCCTTACTAAAGACGAACGGGGCATCAACATTTTCAACAACCTCAACACTCTCAACAACCCCTTACAACATCACCACCCGTCTGGTAATTACCGTGCCGTTGTCCAGCCGCAGCACCAAGTTGTACACGCCCGAGGCTGGCAAATGGAGGCGCATGATATTCCCATCATTGACAAATCGGGCAGTGCCAACCAATTGCCCAATGGCATTGATCAGTTCCGCCTGTATTTGCTCTGCATCCGATTGGGCCAACGTAATTTGCAACACGCCGTCCAGCGCAGGGTTGGGATAGATATTCACCACGTCTTTGGCACCGCCCAAAGCGAGGCTGCGCACCGGCGAATAGGCGAACGTACCATTCAAATCCTTCATTTTCAAGCGGAAGTAATGCACCTCGCGCGATAGGTTGGGTACCAAAAACTCGTAATTGCTGGCTACATTGTTGGTACCCTTGCCTTGTACAAACCCCATTTTCCGGAATGTGCCATCATTGATCGACATTTCTACATCATAGCCTTGGTTGTCCACCTCTGTGGCGGTTTGCCAGCTGAGCACGGCAGTATTCTCGCCCCGCAATCGGGCTTCAAAGCGCACCAATTCTACCGGCAACGCTGCCCCAATGGCAAAATTAGTATTGGAGATATCAAAGAAGATATTACCCACAGCTTCTACCTTGATCCGGGCAGTGGTGACGCCTGGGCTGTTCGGCAGTATAACGGACTCGGTGCCATCGTTGGGCGTGTTGGCCGCCAGTACATTGGGGAACGTCTGCCCGCCATCCGCAGAGAGGGAGATTTTTACATTGGGCGTAGCCACATTGGTGCCATTGACTGACCAAGTGACTACTTGAGCCGAGAGGGCTGGAAATGAACCGGCCAAGTTGCTGGTTATCAAAAACGGCCCGATGCCGCCGTCCACCGTGATGGTGGTAGTACCAAAGGCGACCCCACCGGCGGCGGCATTGTTGTCGCGGATGGTTAGCCGATGCGTGGTAGCGATGCTCACCGAAGGCAATTTATCGCCTTTGGCCTGGTTGGTGCCATCCAGAATGCTGGACAAAAGCGGAAAAGTGCGGGTAGGCGTACCCACCGGGTCATAAGTCCGGAAAAAAGGCGGCTGGGCGGGGTCATCCAGCGTGGTAGCATCTGGCACGACCGTACCCACATTCGTACCTTCCCAACTATAAGTAAAGGCATCGCCCGCCCCGGCATTACTGCCCGAACCGGTCAGCACAAAAGGGGTTGATTTCGGGATGGTTACATTGCCCGGCATGGTGACGGTGGGCGGCGCATTGCCGGAGGCGGCCGTGGTGGCACAGCTGGCGGCGATGATGGTGACCGCTTGCGAATAATTGATCGTATGGAAAAAGAGGATTGGTCCGAGTTGCGTGGAATTAAAATAGTTATCCCCACTACAGGTGAAACCATAGCTCATGATCGTGGCCCCCGATCCAGGCTCCACGGAGGTAGTTGGTTCGCGGGTGGTACAAACCGGGACACTGGAGCTGTTATAGCTGTGGCTCATGCCAAATTGGTGCCCCACCTCATGGAAAAGCAATTGGTCGGCAAACAACTGCGAGAAGGAGCCATCGCCTTCTCCACTCACCCCCCGCGCTTTGGAGCCGTTGCTACATACGGACGGGGTAGTGGCTACTCCGCCACCCGAACCAGCTTCGGTGCCCAGCACGTGACCGACATCAAAGTTGGCAGTGCCAATCACGTTGGTCAGGTTCGTCTGGTTTTGGGAAAGCATCATGATTTGATCATTGTTCGTGTAAGGGTCGGTGGCCGCATTTGCATAGACGGTAGCGGCGGTACTCACCAAACTAAACGTAATGGCCAGATCGCGCCGATAGACCGCTACCATGCGATTGACATATCCGACCACTACGGCAAAAGAAGACGCTGCCGTGCCCCCGTGCGCAGCGGTGAATTCGCCCGTAGCAGCCATCGCCAGCCGGAAGGTGTAGAGCGTGGCACCGGTGTTGTTCTGCACATTCCCCGGACCCTCCTCAAGACTCGGGCTTTGTTCTTTTTCGTCCAGCAGGTTCAAACGGCAAGCGGGTTGGTTAAATCTATCCGGTGCTATGGCATCGCGCCCAAAGTAGTTGAAATACACATTGGGCAAGCCTGGAGCATAGTCCTCAAAGTACACGTTGTTGCCATCCAAATCGAGGATAATGGCGTTGAAGCCAACCGAGGTCAGGCTCAAACGGATAATGGCACTTGTGTGGGTCAAGCCATTGCCTGTGTAGGTCTTAATCTCCGGGTACAGGTCCGCTACCTGCGGGGCCAGGATGGGCGACTCCACCAGGTTAAAGGTTTCTACCGTGCCGTCCGGCAAGGGGATGTCCAGCGGCAAGGTCAGGTCGACGTTGTGAAACTCGAGCGGGGCCTGAAGCAAATAGGCCCGCATGGCCGCTTCGTTCAGTCGATAGATGCCCATCTTTTTAACAGTTTTCGGGGCTTCGGCGACCAGGTCTCTGGATTGCACCGCTTTAAAGAAGTTAGCTTGGGCGGCCAGACCATTGCCTAAAAAGAGTAAGGCGAGGATGATAAAGGAAATTTTGTACATGAGTTAATTTTGAAAATGAAGGATGAAAGTTTGGTGTGGATAGCCATGTTACGAATGGATTATACTGTGTATTCCAGGTAGTGTACCTTTCGGGTCTCAAGTTTCCCCTTTTTCTCTATTATGGTCAAAATTTATTTAAAACCGGGCAAAGAATTGCCCATTCTGCGCTTCCACCCATGGGTATTTTCGGGGGCCGTAGCCCGCATGGAGGGTCACCCGGACGATGGCGACGTGGCAGAAGTGTACGACCGCAGCGGTCAATTGCTGGGCGTGGGGCATTTTCACCACAGTAGCATTGCGGTGCGTATATTGAGTTTCGGAGCCGCTGACTTGCAGGACCCACAGTTTTGGATCGAAAAATTTGGCAGGGCCGCAGCGGCGCGGCAAGCCATCGGCTTACTGGACAATGCTGTTACCAACTGCTTTCGCCTGGTACACGGCGAGGGCGATGGGCTGTCGGGTCTGATCGTGGATATATATGGTCATACCGCCGTGCTGCAATGCCACAGCATCGGGATGCACCGCCAGCGGCACTTGTTGGCCGAGGCCATCCGCATGGTGTTGGGGGAGCAAATATCAGTGTACGACAAAAGTGCCGAGGCACTGCCGCCGAATTATGCCGCCGGGAAAAGCAATGGCTATTTAATCGATAACACTGCCGAGTCGGAATGTGTCGGTTGTGTAGTGGAAAATGGCGTAGAGTTCAAAATTGACTGGGCAACCGGGCAAAAAACGGGCTTTTTCCTGGACCAGCGCGACAACCGGCAGTTGCTGGCCCATTTTGTGCCGGGCAAGACGGTGCTTAACGCCTTTTGTTATACCGGCGGTTTTTCGGCCTACGCCCTGCGGGCGGGCGCAGCGGAAGTTCACTCCGTAGATGTGTCGGCCAAGGCGATGGAATTAATGGAAGAAAATATTGCCCGCAACGCCCCTTTTGCCGGGCAGCATCAGGGCTTTTGCGCCGACGTGCAGCAGTTTTTGAAAAACAGCGAACGCCAGTACGACGTGCTGGTCATTGACCCGCCCGCCTTTGCCAAAAGCATGGAAAAACGGCACAACGCGGTGCAGGGCTACAAACGCCTGAATTTGGCGGCCATCCAGCGGACCGCACCGGGCGGAATAGTGTTTACTTTCTCCTGTTCGCAAGTGGTGGACCGCGAATTGTTCTATCATACCATCGTGGCGGCGGCGATGGAAGCCGGGCGGCAGGTGCGGGTACTGCACCACCTTACCCAGGGAGCCGATCATCCGGTGAGCTTGTTTCACCCGGAGGGGGCTTATTTGAAGGGATTAGTGCTGTACGTGGAGTAAACGCAGATTCATAATTCATAACCAATAATTCTATATGGCGACTCACCAACCTGATGCCCCCCAAAGTTCGACTGGTGGCGGCAGCGTTTTTGGCAAACAAATTCTGCTGTTTGCCTTGGTCTGCATTGGGGCCATTATTGCCTACAAAGCCTTCTTTGGGGACGGCGCACTGTCCAATCTGTTGCAAGACCCCAAGGCGGTGCAGCTGACCTACATACCTTCCGATTTCCAGCCTAATTTGGATGAGGAAGCTACTTTGCGCATTCTCTCCAACCCGGAGCAGTACGAAAAGGAGTTCGACGAGTTAGTGTACAATTTCAACGTGTCGCTGCTCTACCACGTGGCGAATCGCATGGCCTTGCCGGATAGCCTGAAACGACGCCTGGAACCCGAATACCGCAAGCAACACGACTACCTGAAAAGTATGTACTACAACGATTTCGTGGCCCTGAAAGACACCACAGCCGGACTATATGAGACTTGGTACAACGATAACTCCAACCAAGCGGTCCAGGTCTTCAATGAAGTGGCAGGCAAATACACCTGTTTTTTCGTGACCCAAATCCTAGCCACGCTCATCAAGGCCGATAATGGCCGACTGATGGCCAAGGGCAAAAAAATAGACACGCCCTGTGGCATCGCTTTGAGTGAAGGCCTGCAGCCCATGGTGGAACGTTTGCAGAAGCGGGCCGCCATCCTCGACTTTTCGGCCTCGCGCGGCCTGTTGAAGGAAAAGGTGCGCAAGGGCATCGTCGAACTGGCCACCTACGAGCTGCGCAGTCGCCTGGGCATGGATAAAACATTGCAATACAAGTTCTTGGGCTTTGCTATCTCTGAAACGGACATCCAGGTGGAAGCCATCAGCGTCATCAAGAGCGGCTTCAAGCTCGATCAATATTTTGACGTGACGTTCAGTCCCAAGAAAGGCGAGGTGTACGTCACACTGCCCCCGCCAACCATCCTCTCCCACGAGGTATATCCACGGGTGGACAAATTGGATGTTGGTTTTCTGGCTGGCATCACCGGGGAAGAAATGAACAGCAACTTCAACGAATTGCGCCGCCAGTTCCGCCAGGATGCGCTGGAAAACGAACGAGTGCTGGACAAGGCTAAAATTCGCGCCGACTCCGTGATGCAGCTCATCCTCGGCCCAGTGGTGAAAGGCATGAACCGCAAATACAAACTCGTCGTGCGCTTCCAAGGCAACAACGCAACAGAGGTGATGACTGAGCAAGAGGCCCGACGACAAGGACGCGAACAGCCAGTGCCGCAACGTCCGGGCCAGCCGACCGATGCCCCAAAACCGCGCGGCAAGGTGCTTGCCCAGTGATAAACTGATTAATATTGATGTTTTCCGATGACCCTGAACGTTTGTTCCCGCTTACTTGACCTGACCCGGCCCGTGGTCATGGGCATCCTCAACGTCACGCCCGATTCGTTCTTCGATGGTGGTCGCTACACTACGCTGGACAACCTGCTCCACCAGGCCGAAAAAATGCTCACTGCCGGGGCTACGTTGCTGGATGTTGGTGGCGCATCGTCTCGCCCCGGAGCCACCGAAGTGACCGAAGTGGAGGAACTTAGCCGGGTGCTGCCCGCCGTGGAGAGCCTGGCTAAGCATTTTCCGGAAGCACTGCTCTCTATTGATACCTGGCGTGGCAAAGTCGCCCTCGCTGCTGTGCAAGCCGGTGCTGGCCTCATCAACGACATCTCCGCCGGACGGCTGGATGCGGCCATGTATCCGACCTTGCGAACCATACACGCCGTACAAACCAATGATCACCGATGGGGTCCAGTGCCGTACATTTTGATGCACATGCAGGGTCGCCCGGAGACGATGCAGCAAGCACCCATTTATATCGATGTAGTCACCGAGGTACTGGATTTTTTCATCGCCGAAGTAGCGCGACTGCGCGCTTTGGGCGTCACGGATATTGTGCTGGACCCAGGCTTTGGGTTTGGAAAGACGGTGGAACAAAACTTCCAGTTGCTGCGTCAGTTGGATACGTTCGGGCAAGTATTGGGTTTGCCGGTGCTGGCCGGGTTGTCGCGCAAGTCTATGATTTGTAAAGTGTTGAAAGTCAATCCGGAATATGCCCTGAACGGCACCACGGCCCTGCACATGGTAGCCTTGCAACAAGGGGCGAAAATATTGCGTGTACACGACGTGCGCGAGGCAATGGAAGTGATTCGGCTTTGGGGAATGCTGGAATCTACCGTTTCACCGGCTTGAAAATTTGCTCCAGCGCATCGTACACCGCTACGTGCAGATGGAATCCTGCTTATTCAATTAAGGTTGAGTTCAGATTTCTTCTTCTCCCTTTCCTTGCTTTGTATCAGTCGCCACCACCGGCGCTAGCATTGGTAGATTGATCCATTGCTTTTCCTCCGCGCTGATCGCCCCCAGGCGCAGAAATCCCCCCGATGCTTCGGCAGTCTCTTCGGCTAGTCCTAGAAATCCCTTGTAGAGATCGCCCGCCAGCTGCGCGTCCAGCTTTGGAAAAACATCGTTCAACTTAGTCAGCCGACGCGCTATTTCCTGGCAACGTGCTTCGGGAGTGGGAGGTAGTTCGGCCATGAAACTGTGTACTTTTACCCAAAAGCCTTCCACGACCACACGGTAAAATTCGTTGAGCTGTTTCGGGTGGTTATAAGTGCGGGTGCGCAACAACCGCTCCGACCAAGTGCGCTCTTCGCGGTCGAGATCGCCGTCAGCTGCCCCCACCAGCACCGTGATCAGGGCGGGTGCGTCTAACAGGTTGTCAAATTCTTCGGGTTCGAGATGCTCAAAGCCGTCTATCATTGTCCACATAAGTAGAGATTGGTTATTAGTTATTGGATAATGGTGACCATTCACGGGCAAAAATAAGTGCATTCTTGGAAGTGCCACCAGCCAAGTACCGAAAATGCCCATTTCTTAATTTTAGGGAAAAAACGCCGACGATTTTGCGCCCCATGCTAACTTTACCCTCCCTAATCCCAACCCACCAGTCAACCAATAACCAATCAACGAAGCAACCAAAAAAATGGCGCGCCCAAAAAAAGACGGCACCGAATCGACTGGCAGCGGGGCGACTACGCCGCTCATGGCGCAGTATTTTGCGGTCAAGGAAAAGCACCCCGATGCCATTTTGCTGTTCCGTGTCGGCGATTTTTACGAGACCTTCTCCGAGGATGCCGTGAAGACGTCGCGGGCTTTGGGCATCACCCTGACCAGCCGCAACAACGGCGGCAACGACGTGGAATTGGCCGGATTCCCCTATCACGCCATGGATATGTATCTGCCGCGCCTCGTGCGGGCGGGCTACCGGGTAGCCATCTGCGATCAGATGGAGAAGCCAGTGCCGGGCAGGGTCGTGCGCCGCGCTGTGACCGAGGTGGTGACCCCCGGCGTGACCACCGACGATGCGCTGCTGGACCACCAGACCAACAACTTTCTGGCCACCCTCGCCTACGGCAAAAACGACCAGCATGGCGTGGCGTTCCTGGACATTTCCACCGGCGAGTTTTTTGTTTCCGAAGGCGACGCCGCCACGGTGGACAAACTGCTACAGAGTTTTCGGCCCGCCGAGATCATCCTGCCCAAAAGTCGGGTCAAGGAATTTGCCGCCCTGCACGGCGATAAGTTCTACACCAACACGCTGGAAGATTGGATCTTCACCTATGATTTTGGTCGGGAGAAACTGCTCAACCACTTTCACACCCTGAGCCTGAAAGGCTTTGGCGTAGAGGAACTGGAACTGGGGCAAACCGCCGCAGGAGCCGCCCTCCATTACCTGGCTGCCCTGCAAAGCACCAAGCTGGCCCACCTGACCAGTCTAAGCCGCCTACAGACCGAAAAATACGTTTGGCTGGACCGTTTTACCATCCGTAATCTGGAACTGGTGGCCTCCAACCACGAAAACGGTGTGTCGCTGTTGCACGTGCTCGACAAGACCGTCAACCCGATGGGGGCCAGGCTGTTGCGCAAATGGGTGCTGCTGCCACTAACCAACCGGACCCAGATTAACGACCGATTGGATGCCGTCGCTTTTATGGTTGAACACCCGGAGTTTACGGCGACCGTGGAACCACAGCTGCGTCATATCGGCGACCTCGAGCGGCTGATGAGCAAGACCGCCGTCGGCAAGATCAACCCCC
>JAYUXG010000642.1:0-2775 GCA_043753125.1 Saprospirales bacterium
CGGTTGGGCAAACCGGTCAGCTGGGTTTTGGTGCCCGTACCGTAATCGTATTGGAAGACCCGTGCTGTGTTGGTCGCAGTGGGTGCCGTGCTGCAATACACTACCTCGGGATTCTGGGGATCAATGGCTATGGTCAAGATAACATCGGCATCAGCGAGGTAGCCGTTGGAGGCATTGGCCCAAGTTTCCCCACCATCGTCGCTGCGCCACAGGCTTTGCGCCCCGGCATAGAGGATGTCAGGGTTGGAAGGAGCAATTTCAAACGGGCCGTTGAAAGCGGCGGCCTCGCTGTCCATTGCTGCATTGGAGACAATATTGTAAAAACTGGCCCCGCCATCCACAGACTTGAATAGATTCAGGTACTGGGCAGAGCCATACATGATGTTGTCATCCAAGGGATGGATCGCGGTACATTCGCCGTCGCCGCCGATCACGCGCGTCCAGGCCGCCTCCCCGGTGAAGATGGCGGTCGAATTGTCCTGCATCCCCCCCAAAGCTAAGTTGGGATTGGAAGTAGAGTTGCTGAAGTTAGCATAAAACTGCTGCGTCTGGTAGCCGCCATTGCGCCCCTCCCAGTTTTCGCCGCCATCAGAGGAAACAAAAATGCCGCCGTCCGTCACGCAGTAGACTTTGTTGGGATCATTGGGCGCGTAGTACACCCGGTGAATGTCCGCATGGACGTAGTTGCCCGGCCCCTCCGGCCCGCCCACTGGCACCTGGCCAAAATCCCAGCTGCTCCAGTTCGTTATTTTAGCCACATTCAGGCCAGCATCGGTGGACTTCCAAACGTCGATGCCCACCCAGATAATCTGGTTGGGATCGTTGGGTCGAACCGCCACGTCGTGGGAGTACCAACCTTGGTAAGCACACACGTTTTGAAAGCTCACCTGCGTCCAGGTATCACCCCCGTTGACGGTCTGGAACAAGCCCTTCTGCGTGAAATCGTTGCCGATGGAAGCATACATAACTGCCGGGTTGGAAGGGCTGAGGCCAAGCAGTGCCTTGCCCGAATAGGCCGTAGGCAGGCCACCGGTGAGCTCGGCAAACGACTGACCACCATTGATAGAACGATAAATGCCGCTGACGTTATCATTTTGAAAAGAACCGTGGGTAACGAACACCCGCCCCGTATCCACTGGATCAATCTCGATATCCACTGCCATGAGATTCGAATGGACGACCTGCCAACTGGCCCCTGCATCGTAGCTCCGCAACAACCCCTCGGTGGTAGCCGCATACACCGTGGCCGGGCGTTGGGGATTGATCTTGATGTCCTGTACGCCGCGCAGATCGCCATAGGCCCAATCCAGACTTTTCGCCCAAGTGAGGCCCCCATCCGTGCTTTTCAGGATACCAATACCGTAGGTGCCACGGGTCGTGCGGACGGCCACATTAGGCATGGTATTGCCTCTGTTGTAAACCTCGCCAGTGCCGATATACATTATATCGGGATCAACGGGATCAAGAGCAACGGTGGCCACTCCCAACACGGGAAAGCCAGTTTCGATGCGTTGCCAGGCCATTGTCCCCCGGCCACCACTGGTGCTTTTCCATAGGCCGCCGGACGCGCTGCCCGCCCATAAGATATTGGTATCCAATGGATTGATCGCCAGGCAAAGCGTGCGCCCACCGATATTTTTCGGGCCGAGGGCCGTCCAGGTATTATTGCGTCCGTCGCGGAGCTGAACGGTGAGTTGCATCTGCGCCAGTGCTTCCGCATATTTTTCGGTATGAAACTGGCCATCGGGAAAGGTACGCGCCAAGCCCCACCATTGGAAGGAAGCACCGGCTTCGGAGGGCGAATGGTCCTGGCCCGCTTCTCGCGGCACGGCCCGCTGGCAGGTGATGCAGAACAAAAGACAGAGGGGGGCAAGAAGTAGGCGGATAATACGCATGGCAGGACAAATTTTTGCCCAAATATGCACAGTGTGGCCGTTTGCAAGCAGCAGGATAGCACTTTATGCTCAAAACGGACGGATGTTTCTCCAAACTGGCACATAACGAAACACCATATCGGGCATTTTTGCACTTGCCTTTTCAAAAACTGCTGCCAAAACCTTCCAGAGAATCCCCTGTTTCAGAGGCTGTTTTAAAAATCCCGGACACTTTCTGACATGGCCATATATTCCATCCGCGATTTGGAAAAGTTGACGGGCATCAAGGCGCATACCATCCGGGTGTGGGAACAGCGCTATGGCTTAATCGAGCCGGCTCGCACCGCGACCAACATCCGCTATTACACGGATGAAAACCTGCGCCTGCTGTTCAACGTGGCCCTGCTCAATCGTTATGGCCACAAAATCAGCCATTTGGCGAAGATGGAGCCGGAGGAAATCGCCGTGCGCGTCTCGGAGATTTCCAAGAACAATACTGGCCAGAATGCCCAGATCGACGCGCTGACGCTGGCGATGATCGATCTGAACGAGGCCACGTTCGATCACATTTTTGCTACGCACCGCGATGAATACGGCTTTGAGCGGACCATGCTGGAACTGGTCTATCCTTTTTTGGACAAACTCAGTGTGCTGTGGCTGACCAATAGCATCAGCGTGGCCCACGAACGCTTCATCGGCAACTTGATTCGCCGCAAAATCATGTGTGCCATTGACCGCGAACCGCTGGATCCGCACCGCGACACTATTCGGTTTCTGCTTTATACTGCCGAAGGCGAGTCCCAGGAACTGACGCTGCTCTTCATGCATTATTTGCTGCGCAAGCGCGGGCTGCGTGTCCTGTACTTGGGTGTCAATACGGAGGTGAAAGACCTCGCCGATG
>JAYUXG010000643.1:0-6819 GCA_043753125.1 Saprospirales bacterium
CGACTGGCGTCCTGCGACTCCATGGTGAGGGCGGCATCTTTTTGCAAGGAAATCTTGGGTAAAGCCGTTTGAATGCCAGCATTAATTTCCACCTGACGACCGATGCGATAGCCTAATCCCAACTGCCATTTTACCTGCCAGCGGTTCAACTTCTCCGTTGCCAACCGATTTAGCTCGTCGCGGCCACTGACCACTTTGAACACTTGATTTTCATTGAAAATATGGGGAGACACCTGGGCCAAAAAAGTGTAGTTGAGCGAAGCACCGGCATACGCCCGCAGTTTTTGCGCGGGCTGCCAATAGGCCAATAGCGGGGTCTCCACCCGATGGATACGGCGCACGGAAGCCAGGATATTGGTATTGATATTGGGAAACTGGGCAATATTGCCGTAGTTGCCGGATTGATCAATCAATGATAACCCGTCGGAGTATTTCGCATAGGCATCCTCAGAGATCGCGGTGACGAGTGACTCATCGGCCGCCAAGCGTTGCATGGCATATTGCACCCCACTACGCAGTCCCCAGCGGCGCAGGGGTTGCCAGTCGGTGACCAAACCTACCATTCCGCCGTTCACGCGAGGCAGGCGTTCCGAAGTAATGCCTGCCACCAAACCCCAGGCAAAAGTTGGCCGGTGTGCCACTTTTTTCTTGGTGTCCGGGTTGGTGTAGGACGGACAGGTCAACAGACTGGGCTTAGTCCCTTCCGTAGTCAAGAGGGGCAGCGGCGTAGGCAACGCGGCCAGGGCGGCAAATGGTGCGGTGTCGATTTCCTTTAAGACGGAGGTCCTTTCCGCCACCACATTTGGTAAAGCCATTGCAGTCAACACCGCTCCCATCGGTATTTCTTTCGCCGGTATTCCTGCTTTTTTGTCTAAAGACGGTTGAATTTCGGCTGGTTGGGTACTCGAAATGCCCACAAAGGGACGTTTGCCAAACTTCGGAAGTTTGGTAGACATGGTGACACTTTCCATAGACCCTTTGGACGAACCGGTACTTGGGCTGTTGTGGCCATGTGGTATGCGCGTAGGCGTATGCTCTGCCAAAGGAGCCACCGGAAGGGCGGGGGTGGCTGACTTCGGAACAATTGGCTTAGGCTGTTGGTACAGCTGCCAACCTGCCATCCCCAAGATAGGCAATAGTAGCAGTCCGGCAAACCACCACCAACCAGCTACCCGACGACGACGACGTGGCATCTCTTGGTCCAGTATGCGCTGCATAGCCGCCCAGCCCTGATCTACAATATCGTGTTTTTGTTCTCTCATTTTCCGCGTTAATTGATTATGAGCCGGTTATACCGACGAAAAAATGTATGTTTTGTTTTTCCGATAAAGATCGGGAGGTCGCTAAACGCCATTTGTCTTCATCGCGCATCGCTGATGGCCCATTGCCGATGCAGTAGATCGCGCAGCTTTTGGCGGGCGGTGCTCAGGTGCCATTTGGAGGTGCCTTCGCTCATGTCTAGGGTCACCGCTATTTCTGCGTGGCTATACCCTTCGATGGCGTACAGCCGAAAGACTTCTTGCGACACGGGCGGGAGGGTGCGGACCGCCTTCAAGATGTCCTCTTCGTAGAAGTTGTCGTAGCCGTTTTCCGGCACCGCCTCGTCGCGTTCTTCCAATACCAGAAAATGCAGGTATCGAGCGTTGTTGCGGAAATGGTCGGCCATACTATGGTACACCAAACGACGCACCCAACCCTCTAAACTGCCCCGAAAAGCGAACGTATGGATCTTTTGGAAAACCCGCAAAAACCCGGTATTGACGATCTCGGTGGCCGTATCCGTGTTGCGGGTGTAGCGATGGCACATCCGCAGCATATCCGGGAAGAAGCGCCGGTACAGCACCTCTTGGGCGCGGCGGTCGTTGGCGGCACAGCCGTCCACCAATTCCTGTTCCGTGTAGCGTTTTTTGCCGAAGATCATGCGGGGGATGAATAATGTGCCAATAGGCTAATGTGCTAAATTACGCCTTGAAAACACCACTTATACCCATAGACTGCCCCAATATGTAAATGGTTGGGTTACGTGGTCAATATCTTTCTCAAAAGTAGGGGGTTATTTCCGCTTTTTCAACTTGAATGACCAAGTGATGGAAATGCGCGCGGCCAGCTGGCCGTCAGGCAGTAGGCCCGTGGAAACCATTTTTAGCGTCTCCGCCTCCCCCGATTGGACCACACGCCGGATCAATGCTGCCACTGCCTGGCCTGCCGTGCAGGTGAACAGCAAGGTGGCGTCCGCTTTCTTGAGAAACTCCGCCTCCACCTGCGTCACCAGCATAGACACCGGCGGCTGCTCTTGCAGATGCGCCATGCACAGCAGTCCGGTGGACAACTCGCCCGCCGCGCATTGGGCCGCAAAATAAGTAGACCGAAAGGGATTCTGCGAACGCCAGCCGTAGGGCAGCGAGACCACAGCCTGTTCGCCATCGCAGGCCCGGACGCCAATGCCCATGAACCAGGCGGCGGGCAGTTTCCAGCACAAAAAAAGACGCATTTGCCACGGGGAGTTGATACGGCGGAGGAACTGTGATTTGGTCATCGTTATTGGTTTGGAAAGGATAGAAAAGGGTTAGAATAATTTAGAATGTATAGAGGCTACTATTCTCTGGCGGAAGAATGCGTGCATTATGGGGTGCCTGCATGGAAACTATCTGGAGTTTGCCTGTGTTTAAAGTAATCGTTAATTTTGGCCAAAGCAAGCAACTATTCCGGGGGATTATGCCATATTTGAGGCATTAATTTTAATCCTTGTTGCCTTTGGCAAATTAAATAACCCAGATTCAGTCGCTTTTCTACCAAAACAACACATTTATGCAATGGAGAAAATTAAACGGCCAGCGCATTGAGCAACCGTTGCTCACCGCTGTGGAGGAGACCATCCGCCGGGAGACGGCAGAGGGCTACAAGTTAAAGGTTTGCATTGGTACCGATTCACAGGTGATTGGCGACGAAGTTCATTTCGCATCGGTCATCGTGTTTTTGCGCGAAAAGCGCGGCGGCTTTATGTACATTTCCAACGACCGTATGCAGCGCAAGATGACCATTCGCGAACGGATGATTCTCGAAGTGGGCCGTTCCGTGGAGGTGGCTTACGCCCTGTGCGAATTGCTGGACAAATACGATGTGGCCCTGGAGGTACACGCCGACATCAACACCGACCCAACTTTTGAGAGCAACACCGCTTTGAAAGAGGCGATGGGCTACATCCTCAGCATGGGTTTCGTGTTCAAGGCCAAGCCAGATGCTTTTGCCTCTTCGTGTTGCGCCGATAAGGTGATTTAAATAGCCAAAGGGCAAAAAGCAATGGGCAATAGGCAAGTTTGCCTGTTGCCCTTAAATTTATTATACCAAAAATGCAGCGTAAACTGGAGATTAAGGAACGTGTAAAGAATAACTTGTGAACTTTCACCACCCCAAATGTCATTCCGACAGCAGGAGGAATCTACCCCGGTGTAATTGATAATCAACCACTTGAGTAGATTACTCTTAGCGTTGGAATGACAACTCAGATAAGCAATATTGTGCTAATTTATTGTTCACTTGTTCCTTAAAGAAAAATTAGATAAAATGCTGGTTATTAGTCTTGATTCCAAATGCAAAGACAGTTTAGTCGTAAAAAATGAAATGTGTAAAATAGGTGTTGGAATAGAAAATGATTCTGTTTATTTTAGAAAACTTGTAAAAACGGTTAGGTATTAAGGTGCTTACACCTTACCCCTTGCTTTTATGTCTTTTGGCCATGATTGACAATTGTTCATCGAAAAGCTAACGGGCCACTCTCACAATTTCGCCATTTTTGCGCCGTTTTCCCTTCCAATGCCTGGTAACGGCCCATAATTCATAATTCATAATTAAATATGCGTCAATTTTTTATGCTCCCCCTTTTGTTGGTGGGGTTGCTCTTCCCGGCCTTCGGCCAAAATATCCAATTCGTAGAGTACGACTTACCCAACGGCCTGAAAGTCCTCCTCCACGAAGACCATTCCACGCCCATTGTGGCCGTCTCGGTGATGTACCACGTCGGCTCCAAGAACGAAAACCCGGAACGCACCGGCTTCGCCCACTTCTTCGAACACCTGCTGTTTGAAGGGTCGGACAATATCAAACGCGGCGAATTTGACGACTATATCAACAACGCGGGCGGCTACAACAACGCCAACACCAACTACGACCGCACCTACTATTACGAGGTGTTGCCCAGCAACCAACTCGCCCTTGGCCTCTGGCTCGAAAGCGAGCGGATGCTGCACGCCAAGGTGGAAAAAGTCGGCATCGAGACCCAACGCCAAGTCGTCAAAGAAGAACGTCGCCAACGTATTGATAATCAACCCTATGGCCGCGTAGTGGAGGAGACTATGAAACGCACTTTCCAGACGCACCCATACAAAAGTTCGGTCATCGGTAGTATGGATCACCTGGATGCGGCGCAGGAACAGGATTATGTCAATTTTTACAAGTCTTTCTACCGGCCCGACAATGCGATTATGTCCATTGCAGGCGATATCGACATTGCGCAGACCAAGCAGCTGATCGATGCCTATTTCAAGGACATCCCGCGCGGACAGGGCGTGGTGTTTCGTCCGAAAGTGACCGAGCCGCCACTGGCCCGCGCCGCGCGCGACACGGTGTACGACAATGTGCAGCTCCCGGCGGTAATCTTTAGTTACCACATCCCGGCGCAGGGCACCAAGGATTTTTACGCCGTGAAAATGCTCGGTATGTTGCTCAGCCAGGGCGAGAGCAGTCGCATGAACAAAAAAATCGTGGATGAGCAGCAAAAGGCCGTGGCCGCTGGCTCGTTTGCCCTCGAACTGGAAGACCCTGGTGCCAATATCTGCTACGCCATCGCCAACGTGGGCATCAACCCGGCCGAACTGGAGCAGTCCATGAACGATATTATCACCGATGTGCAGACCAATTTGATCCCGGAGATCGAGCTCACCAAACTACAAAACCAGGTCGAAAACGATTTCGTGACGGCCAACGACAAGGTGGCCGGTATAGCCGAAAACCTGGCCAACTACGAAATGTACTACGGCGATGCCAACCTCATCAACACCGAACTGGACCGCTACCGCCAAGTGACCCGCGAGGACCTGAAACGGGTGGCCAATCAGTATTTCAATAGTAAATCCCGCGTGATTCTGTATTGGTTGCCAAAGCCGAAAACACCGTAGTTAGCATTTGTATGGCGAAACCCCAGTTTTGCCATGCACGCACGACTGGCGAAACTGGGGTTTCGCTGTATAATACACACACGACTGGCGAAACTGGGGTTTCGCTGTACATACCACCTTACCATGCAAAAATTATTCAGCTTAACCATATTTACCACCCTGCTTTTGTTGGCTTGTACCCCCAAATCAAGCGACAAAATGAGCGGCACCCTCACCAAACCAACCACGTCCGCCACTGGCCAGGCACCACGCATCCCGATGCCCACCGGCGATGTGCGCAAGGCGGCCCCCAAGTCCGGCGAGGCCCCGCGCATCCAGATTGGCAAGGCCCAGACCTTTAAATTAGACAATGGCCTGACGGTCATTGTAGTAGAGAACCACAAATTGCCTAAGGTTAACTATCGCGTGTTTGTGGACAATGATCCGGTACTTGAAAAGGATGCCTCCGGCTATGTCCAACTGATGGGCGAGTTGCTGACCAAAGGCACCAAGACGCGTACCAAAGCCCAGATCGACGAAGAGATCGATTTCATCGGGGCCAGCCTTTCCTCGGACCCCAACGGCGTAGCGGGCAGTTGCCTTACCAAGCACTCGGGCAAATTACTCGACCTGATGTCCGACGTGCTGCTCCGGCCGACTTTTCCGGCGGAAGAACTAGACAAGGCGAAACGCCGCGAGGAAAGCACCCTGGCCCAACAAAAGGATGATGCCAATACTATTGCCGCGAATGTAGCCGCCGTGCTGCGCTATGGCAAAACCCATCCTTACGGCGAGATTATGACGGAAGCCACGCTGGCCAAAATCAATCTGGAACAGATAAAGGGTCATTACAACACGTTTTTTAAACCCAACATTTCATACCTCGTCGTCACGGGCGACATCACACGGGATAAAGCAGAGCAGTATGCCAAGCAGTATTTTAGCAGCTGGCAACGCGGCGAGGTGCCGAAACTTGACCACGGCCTCCCACGGGCACCGGAAAAAACGCAGGTCGATTTCGTACACAAGCCCGGTGCCGTGCAGTCGGTCATCAACATCACCTACCCTGTGGAGCTGCAACCCGGCCAGCCCGACGTGATCCGGGCAAGACTGGCCAACACCGTACTCGGCGGCTATTTCAACAGCCGGGTGAACGCCAACCTGCGCGAAGGCCACGGCTGGACATATGGTGCCCGCACTGGCCTCACGCCCGATCAATTGGTCGGCTTCTTCAATGCTTCGGCCAGTGTACGCAATGCGGTGACCGACAGCTCGATCATCGAATTTGTCAAGGAAATGAACCGTCTGCGCACTGAGAAGGTGCCGACTGCTGAATTGCAGGTGGTGAAAAACGTGTTGGCGGGCCAATTTTCGCAGAGCCTGGAGGAACCCGGCACGGTGGCGAATTTTGCTCTCACCATCGCCCGTTTTGGCTTGCCCGCCGACTACTACGAAAAATACCTGGAAGTGCTGCAAAACGTGAGTGCCGAAGAGGTACAGGCCATGGCCAAAAAATACATTCAACCGGAAAAAGCGCACATCGTGGTAGTGGGCAACAATGCCGATGTGGCCGAACGCCTGAAACAATTTGCCCCCGATGCCACGGTGAACCTGTACGATGTGTATGGCAATGTGTTGAAGCCTACAAGTGCCATTTCGGTGCCTA
>JAYUXG010000644.1:0-2770 GCA_043753125.1 Saprospirales bacterium
GGTTTCCCAAATGGGTTCGAGCAGATTGCCGGCCGGTATGTGGAACCGCCCGATAATCAGGTCGGCAACGGCAATGGCACGGTCAGGTTCGTGGAGGTCTTCAATGAAGCCGATAATGCCTGGGTAGATGGATTAGCAACCAATAACACGGACCTCTACTATCCTAACCTGGCGACCCAGGCCTATTTTTCTCCCGATCAGTATGCGGCCATGTTGAGTGCGGCCTACGATGGGAACAACGATGACTCAGACTTCCAGATCAGGGATGCCAACAACAATCCCGTGCCCAATGCCTATTGGGGCATCAAGAATCTTTCCCCCGGTACGCAGGTCGTTATGGCGGGCACAGCCGATCTGCGCAAAGATTGGATCGAACGGGTAGTAGAGGAATGTAATAGCCTGCGGGGGACGGCACCGCTGCCTTTCGATGTGGTCAATTATCACTTCTATAGCACCCTCAGCCATCCGGCCATTGGTACGACCGATTGGAATTATTTTTATAGTGGGAAAAAGTATCCGGACATATTCCAGGGGCAATTCCCGGAAGCATCAAATGTCGAGCTGAAGAAACGGTTTGCCAAGGTTTTGAATGAACAACATACCGCCCTCAAGACCCTGCCGACCTGGGTCACCGAATGCGGCTACAGTGCAGCCGGCAGCAGTTTCGGTGCCTTTGATGCCGCTACCGTGCAGGGCCAATGGCTCACCCGGTACATCCTCGAAACCTCCGCCGTACGCGATGCAAGTGGCCGCGGCATCGGGCGGTTGTTTATCTATGAACTCAACGATGATCTCACTACACCCGGATTTACTTTCCACGGGTTACAAAAACCGGACGGTACGCCCAAGAAAGCTTGGTACCACGTGATGACCATGTTGAGCATTATCGGCGACCGTACGTACAATCGCAACAATGCGGGTGCTGGTGTCGGCGCGCCACCCATCGAGCAGTATTTCCAGAATAGTGTCCCCAATACTCCTATGGCAGCCGACGATCCCCGTATCTACCTCTATGGTGGTGCTGCAAACGGAGCGGGCGGCATCTATGCCCTCTGGGTACCCAGTGGAGCGGATGTCCGCTACCCCGGTCGACTGCGCCTCACCGGCAACTGGACCGCTAAACCCCAAATTCAAAAGATAGAAGTGCTGGAGTACGATGAAGATGGAAAGCGGACCATGATTCCCCCAGCCGACATAGTTTTCACGCAAGGAAACCCTTCAGTCGTCTGGGTGAATAACCTGACCTTGACGGAGACACCGCAGTATCTCCGGGTGGTAAACAACGCCTATTCCGATCCAGTCGTGCCGCCCGTGCTTAACTTAGCGGCCAGCTGTCGCGGCTGTCAGCGTACCCAACTTACCTGGACCAATCCTGTCAATAGTCATTATGCTTTTTTCCGGGTGTACTATGCCAAAACATCCGAATATGGCGACCCGGCTAATTTTAACCTGTCCAATATGCATCTGTACGGCGATCAGTTAAACGGCAACGCGACTTCCATCTACGTAGACCTGCCCGTGGACGAATATTTCTTCTGGGTGATCCCGTTCCGTAATCCTTTCGATATTAGTTCGCTGCGGCGGGTTACTGTCTCCCCCGATCTGCAAGGCACTTTGACACCAGCTAATTCGTACTATGTCAAATTCAAAGCAAGTGATTGCAATGCTACGCCGTGCGTGGCTTCCCTGACGCAAGCCAATATCACTAACCTGACCATCACCAAACCCAACGGTACAGTGATGAACATGTTTGGAAACAGCTATTATCAGAATGGATTTTATGAAGCCCTCATTCCGACCACTCTCACTACTATCTGTGGAGAAGTGAACGGCACAGTTGCGCCTCCGGGGCCAGGCATTGCACTGGCACCCAATGATCCGAATACCGGTATGCGCGTCAGTTTTGTGGTCAACTTCCCTACTACGCAATATCTCGAGGCTATCCAAATGTATTTACAAGGCGGTCGGGCCCAAGTCAGTATAGAGTTTATGGAAGACTGTTGCAGTGCCTATTACCTGGTGAAAAGATACGAGTTTGGCGGCATTACCCCGCAATGGGTTACGCTGAACAATTCAGCTCCTAACAAGCGTGTCGAAAAAGTGCGCATCACCATACAGGCGGCAGAAATCGCTGGTGCAGGCGTCACAATCAATCGCCTGCTTTTTTGCACTTCACCGGCCCCAGATCGTTGTCGTCCCAACGAGTCCTCTCAAGTAATGGCAGTCACTTCAGTCAGTGATTTGCAAGTCACCAACATCGACTCACGCTCGGCTACGCTGTCGTTTTGGCCAGCTATCAGCACCATAGCGGCCAATGAAGCGGAGGGAGAGGAGCCCGTCTATCTGCACAAGGTCCTCTACGGCATTGCGCTGAATGCCCAGGGAGAAATTGTGCAGCCGCAGGAAGTGAACGTCCATGGGGGCGGATATGGTGCAGGGATAGAGAAATCGTTGTCCAAATTGGCCCCCAATACGACTTACATAGTAGATGTGTTGCCCAGTGTTGCCTGCGCAGACAGTCCCCAGAAAGCCAGGGTTACTTTCACCACCTCCTCCGAGGAACAGAAAGATCGTAGTACATCTGCATTAGTGGAAGAAATACGCTTGTTTCCCAATCCGGTGGCCGATGTATTGCACCTGGATGTTCCAGCAGGACAGTACCGGTCATGGCGCATTTTGTCTATCAATGGCACCCTGCTACGTTCTGGCAGCCTGAGTATAACGGACACCTCGATCAACGTAACCGTACGGGATTTACCGCCGGGTATTC
>JAYUXG010000645.1:0-6810 GCA_043753125.1 Saprospirales bacterium
CCGAAGACGACCAAGTGACGGTTACGGTCACGCCCAATTTTGCGGGCAACAATCCGTTGGAAAGCCGTTTCAGTGTTAGCAAATATGGTAGTGCCAAACTGTACCCAGTGCCAGCCAACACTTTCGTTTCCCTACGGGTGAACAGCCTGGAAGCACAGGAATCGGCCATTATTTACATTTTCAACCAGCATGGCAGTTTAGTACGCACGCAATCGACCACGATGGTACAAGGTATCAACCAATGGACGTTTGAGGTCTCCGAACTGGCAGCGGGTACTTACTTCGTTAAGTTGCCCGGCGAACGCAAAGTGTTGCAGTTTAGCAAGTTGTAAATAGTACACGAGTGGGAGCTACATTTTTTCTCCCTCTTGTCAGATATTATCCAGGAGCCATCCCGATTTTTCGGGGTGGCTTTTTTTATTTTGGCAACTATCAGTTTCCTGTTTTTATAGAATACTTTCACCCAGACTGCCCATCTCGTGCGAAGTAAACAGGCAAAAAAGATTTTCGCCCCCTGCAACATATTCCATTCAGCAGGGTCTTTGGTATTTATTAACTTCTTTCTTACTTCCACCGTTCATCACTAAATCTTTGCTGCTTATGAACACCAGACTTTTCCTACTACTTATGCTTTTCCCCTGTTGCTGTGTGTTGCTCCAAGCGCAGACGCAAAATAGCAGCGCTCCCTTGGCGAAGGAAACCACGCAAGAAACTGTAATAACCAAAATGGAGACGATTTACAAGAGCTGCGATAAAGCACCCAGCGTTTACACGTACTCCAATGACCGCAACCCCTGTCGGGTCTTCATCGGTGTGGGTACCAGCCCGGAAGAGGGCGGCCTAAAGGTGGACTACACCATAGACGGTACGCCGGCCAGCACGTATGGCGTACAAGTCGGTGACGTCATCCTTGCCCTGGACAATGCCCCGGTCAGCAGCTATTCCGAACTGGTGGGCGAACGCGACAAGCACCAACAGGGGGATGCCTTCACGCTGAACATCTTGCGCAATGGCCGGAAGATGAACATTGACGCCCGCTTCAAGGAGTGCAGCCAGGACCAACAGCAACAGGTGCGCCGGGAAGAAAAGACGATGCGCCCGATTTTAGGGGTGTATGAAGAAGAGGACGTTGAAAATGCACAAGGCCTGGTCATTGGAGAGGTTATTTCTGGGAAAGGGGCGGCACTGGCTGGCCTACAGCCCGGCGACGTCATCACCACGGTGGATGGCCAGGCCGTAAAGGGTATTGGCACGTTGGGCACTGTCCTAGCCAGTCACAAACCCGGCGATCCGGTGATGGTGGCCTATCTGCGTGATGGACAGGCCCTGCAAAGCAAGGTGACGCTCAGCGGCGACCGCAATTCCTTACACCAGAGCATGCGCCGCGATCCTTGCGCGGTGTTTATCGGTGTGTATACTTCTGATGCGGGCGTGGACGAAAGAGGGGTGGAGGTGACTGGTGTCATCGAAGGCACCCCGGCCAAACTAAGCGAAGTCCAGTTAGGGGACGTCATTTTGGCTTTGGACGATCAGCCAGTTAACAGTTACACCGAACTACACCGGGAACGCGATAAGCACCGGCCCGGTGATGCTTTTCGGTTGACGGTGGTCCGCGATGGCTCGGTCCGGACGATCAACGCCACGTTTAAGGCTTGCCCAGGCACAGAGAACACCCCCAAGCCCACCCAAGAATTGGTGGAAACGGCCCCGGTGAAACAGCCGGAGAACAATTCGATTGCCAACCCGGAGACCACTTTGCAAATGGCATTGGACCTCTACCCAAACCCGACCGCCGATGTGCTGACGGTGCGCTTCGAAGCCGAAGCCGTGCCGACGACCGTCCGGGTTGCCGATGCCTCCGGCAAAACGGTGTACAACAATGTCATCAACCGATTTAGCGGCTTCTTCAACGAGCAAATCAGTTTGATTGGCCAAAAGCCCGGCGTTTATACCCTGACTGTGCAACAGGGTAAGAAGGTGGTGTCCAAGAACGTGATACTGGTGACCAGGACGTAATAATATTGCCTAAGGCAACCAGCAAAAGACAAAATTGCAATGGGGTGCATCAGCATCCGAAATTTCCATCAGTAAGACAATTGGCTATCGAAATCAATACTTTACGCAACATATAGCTCAAACTATTTTTACGAAAGTACTTATCATTAATAAACATGAGCCAACCCAAATTTTCGGGTTGGCTCATGTTTATTTACAAGAACACCTCTCGGTTCAATTCCGACCAAGCCAGGTAGGCCATAAATCCGCAACCAAGTTCCAAACACTGTTCGTCCACCAGCAATGTATCGGTATGGAGTGGCGTGACGGGCGTACCAGCAACCCGCGAGCCAAGGCGATAGAACAATCCAGGAATTCCGTATTGCAGGTATTCGCTGAAAGATTCGCTGGCTTTCCAAGGTTCTGGGTAGTCCACCACGTTTTCCGCTCCGACGTATTCGATGGCCAGTTCTCTGGCCCGGCGGGTGAGTTCGGGGTCGTTGTGCAACAGTGGATGCCCATCCACGATACGGAAATCGATTTTCAGAAGTCCTTGATAATCATACTCTTGCTGAATATCTCGGACGATGGCAATGACTTCTTCGCGCAATTTCGTGCGCAGCGTTTCGTCCAGTGTTCGCAAGCTGCCTTCCAATTTGACACGGGCCGGGACGATGTTGGTAGCCCCGCCGACCACCTTCTCCGCTGCTTGGCCGCCCAGTTTCTTTTGCACTTCGAGGTAGGGCAGTTTGTCCACCACGCCCTGGAAGTTTTGGACGGGAGGCATTTCCGCTTCACTGCCCACCGAATACATAGAACCAAAGCTGATGACCGGACTGGTATCCGGCGGCAGGCTTTCCCGCGTCGGGACTACGTATAAGACGTGTTCGGCCAAGCGGGCCACAATGGTGGCGGCTACGTGGTTGGCATTGGGGCGAATGATGGCCCCGTGGCCGGCATTGCCCTCCACCGTACAGAAAATGCTATCGGTAGCGAACATGAAATCGCCCGCCCGGAAGCCCAGTTTCCCGCCTTCGATACTTGGGTCAATGTGCTGACCGTAAATGCTTTGCGGCTTGGGGTTGTCTAAAAAACCTTCTTTGATGAGGATGGTACTGCCGCCGGGCAGTTTTTCTTCGCCCGCCTCAAAGTAGAGCCGGATACGACCCTCGAAACTGTCGCGCAGTTGATGTAATATCATCGCTGCGCCCAAGAGCGAGCTGGTGTGCACGTCGTGGCCACAGGCGTGCATATATTTTTTTCGTTGGGATGTAAAAGGCAGCCCCGTCCGCTCCACGATGGCCAGCGCGTCGAAATCAGCCCGCAGGGCCAAGGTCTTTTTGTCCGGGTTGCGGCCTTCGAGGAGGGCCACCAGGCTATAGGTGTCAAACGACCGTTCGTAAGGAATGCCAATTTTGTCCAAGGTTGCGGCAATAAACCCGGCAGTGTCCTTTTCGCAATACGACGGTTCGGGCTGCTCGTGCAGGTGTCGGCGCAGGGCCTGTACCTGCTGCGCGAGGTCGGCAGCCAAGGCTTTGATCTGTGCTTTTACGTCGGCGTGGACGGGCATCTGGCTAGCGTTTTAACTCGAAATTGACCGTCGCTTTTCCTGTCTCAAAGGAGATTTTAAAGAGACTTGGTTTTAGCCTTTTCAAGAGTGCCAGGTAAGCCGATTCAGGTGTGCTTCCTCTGCTTGCAGAGGCGGTTTCCCCATATAAATCGTCCATATAGTTGGAGACCAGCTCATTGGCCAGTGCCTCACTGATGGGAAGAGAGCCTTTTATTTCCAATCCTTCCAAGTCGGCGAGGTCGTTGGCGAGGAGGCGATCAATTAGTGGTTGCATGGGTGACAGAAGTGAGAAGGTGAGAGAGGTGGGAGAGGTGCATTTCAAATCTTCGCTTTCCCCTAAACCTGGTAGGTGTTAAAACTTACGAAATTTAAATGGTTGCGAAAGTTTGAAATGCACCCAGTGGGAGAGGCAAAACAAAATGTAGAATACAACTGGTCAGTAATAAACTATCTAAGTTTTGTGGTTGTCGTCTGCATTATTTATTAAAATCGCAATTCCAATTCAAGCAACAATTTATCTGTAGCCCCTGCCCATTGGGCGAAAGTAATTTTGTCAAGCAAGGTTCCATATTTCTTATTGCCGGATAAAAAATGGCGTAGATCAATCGTCAATACTTTATCGTGCAGGTCTATGCCAGCGGGCAAGAACTTATCCACCACACTTCTGGCCAGCCAACCCAAGCCGTCTACTATTTTCATGCTCACCGCCAATTGCGGCAGGCGCACTTTTTCGTAGAGCTCCAGTGTAATATCGAAGACCGGAAGCAGCGGAATGGTGGTTTCTATATTGACCATTATAATTCTGCCCTGTATGGATTGAATTTTAATAGATTCTATTTTATCCGGCAATGCTTGTTTTGCATTCCAGTTGATAAAGGCACGGGTCAGCGGGATTTTAAAGTGCAAGCTGGTGCCAGCCAACGCTTTAAAATTGTTTTGTCTGATGCGGTCAAGTAAGGCAGTGGTCATAGTTATTCCGTTTTGTTTTTGCTCCGCTCCGCCTCGTTCCCGCCCAAAGATAAGCCACTAAATAACTTCGGGACACGGGCCAGGCGGATTTGTACCGCATTCTTCAAATTATTCCCTTGGTGGTGGGCAGCTCCCGATTATGCGGGTCGCGGCGAACGGCCATCTTCAGGGCTTTGGCAAAGGCCTTAAAAATGGCCTCAATTTTATGATGCTCGTTCTGCCCTTCGGCCCGGATGTGCAGGTTGCAACGGGCGGCGTCGGAAAAGGATTTGAAGAAGTGGAAAAACATCTCGGTGGGCATTTCACCAATACGTTCGCGCTGAAAAGTGGCTTCCCAAACCAGCCAGGGCCGCCCGCCAAAATCGAGCACCACCTGCGCCAGTATGTCGTCCATCGGCAGGGTAAATCCATAGCGCTCCATGCCGCGCTTGTCGCCGAGTACCCGACCGAACGCTTCGCCCAAGGCCAGGGCCGTATCCTCAATGGTGTGGTGTTCGTCGATGTGCAGGTCGCCGACGGTGCGGAGAGTGAGGTCGAACTGGCCATGCCGCGCCAGCTGATCCAGCATATGATCGAAAAAGCCAAGCCCAGTCTGAATCTGGCTTTGCCCCGTGCCATCCAGATTCAGGTCTATCGAAATGTTGGTCTCGCGGGTGGTGCGTTGGTGTTGCACGCGGCGGGGCGGCAGGCGCAGGTGCTGGTAGATCGCTTCCCAGCTGGGCAGTACCCACTGTCCCGGTGCATTTTCTACTACTACTTGGTTGTCGGCAAGTTGCAGGAAAATACATTGCGTACCCAGGTTTTTGGCCAGTTCCAAGTCGGTCAGCCGATCGCCGATGACGTAGGAGTTGGCCAAGTCCACTCCGCCCGTCAGATAGTCCGCCAGCATGGCTGTGCCGGGCTTGCGGGTGGGCAGGTGTTCGTGTGGGAAGGAGCGGTCAATGTGTACCGCCTGAAAATGGATGCCCTCGTTGGCCAGGGTGACCAGCATCTTTTCCTGGGCAGGCCAGAAAGTATCTTCCGGGAAAGTGGCCGTGCCCAGTCCATCTTGGTTGGTGACCAACACCAAGGCATAGTCTGTCTCCCGCACCAGGCGGGCCAGGGCGAAGAGAACACCGGACACAAATTCGAGCTTGGCCAAGCTGTCCACCTGCTGGTCGGGTTGCGGCTCCACGATGATGGTACCATCGCGGTCGAGAAAAAGGATTTTTTGCATGAAATGCGGGTTTGGCGTTAGATTTGACGCCTTGTGATATGTACAACACAATGTAACTAATAATTGCTACGATACTTGCCTTCCGGTGGAATGTTGCGTTACCCCATTTACATTCATCTTTCCAATCGATCTAAAATTATGTCGAGACCCTTCCTCCTTGTCGCCAGCCTTTTATTTTCGTTCCAAATGGCCACTGCCCAGTGGCTCACCGTCACTTCCGCTGAGCTGCCGCCTTACAACGTGCCGACCCAACTGATCCGTGACCACTTGACCGGGCCGGGCATCGAAATCCTGGATGTGCAATTCGATGGCATGCCGGGAGCGGTCGGCTATTTCAGCGGCGGGGACTCGGCTATTGGGCTGCACCGCGGTTTGCTGCTCACGACGGGGCGGGCTGCGACATCATCGCCTACCTTTTTAGGAGCAGGGGAAAATGGTTATGACTTTGCCTCCACCGACAACGGTTTCCTCCTTAACGATCCTTTGCTGGACACATTGGTTATCGAACCATTGCACGACTTGACTCGCTACCGCATTACCTTCCGCGCCAGTGCTGATTCAATTCAATTTCGCTACGTGTTTGCCTCGGAAGAATACCCAGAATATTCGTGTTCAGACTTCAATGATGCCTTTGGCTTTTTTTTGGAAGGTCCGGGGTACCCAACGCCTGTTAACATTGCCCGGGTGCCTGGCACAAATCTTCCGGTGACGATCAATAATGTGCATCCTGCTTACGGCGTAGGCTGCCCGGCAAAGAACGGGCAGTATTTCAATAATAACATCAATAGCAATCACCAACCGACTTACGACGGCCTGCTTGACGTGTTCGTGGCCGAGGCGGCCGTAGTGCCTTGTGAGATTTATACGATGACCCTGGCCTTGGCCGATGTGGGCGACGGGGTGTGGGATTCGGGGGTGTTTTTGGAAGCTAAAAGCTTTGGTAGCACCGAAGCCGTAACGGCATCTTTCGATCCGGGCAGTGCGATTTTGCCCGAAAATGCCAGTGCCGATACGGTGCATCTGAGATTCACAGGTCTGTCGGCCAATCTACTGCCGCTGA
>JAYUXG010000646.1:0-2768 GCA_043753125.1 Saprospirales bacterium
AGGGCAATCGTTTCGGCCAAGTCACCCACAATGTGGTAGCTGTCCTCAAACAACCACAGGGGTAATCCGGCCAATTCCGCAGCCCAGTTGCGGAGCAACGTCGTATTGACCGTTCGTTTGGGGCGGCGGTGCGACAAGATGGCAATGCCCCATAATTGTTCCTCTGCCGGAGCTTCCCGCAGATAGTCCACCAAGGCGTCTACCTTGTCATTGGTCTTGTTGGACTGGTCCATGCGGATAAATAGATCGGCAAATTGGCGCACGGGAAGTGAATTATGAATTATGAATTATGTTTTGCAACCCTAAAAATAAAATGCTACTACTCATAACAACCAGAATAATAATAATTTAGGTAAAAACGTACCTATTTGTCATTTCTTTATATCGCACCAACAAATGAATTATCATAAGCGGCGATAATTCATCATTCATCATTCATAATTTCTCCTTCTGCTTTTTCTTCTACTACCTGATCCAGCGATTCTCCTTCATACTGTGTTTCCACTTTGGCCGCATCCAACCCCTGGCCACGTAGCCATTGGGAAAAAACCTCGGTGTAGCCATGCGTCACAAACACCTTTTCCGCGCCGGTAGCCTGAATGGCAGCATTCAGGCCCTCCCAGTCGGCGTGGTCGCTCAAGACAAAGCCCCGGTCGGCAGCACGGCGACGGCGGGCACCCCGCAAGGCCATCCAGCCGGAAGCAATGCCCAGCGACATCGGCTTGAAACGGTTGATCCATGGCGTATTAAAGGCGGAAGGCGGCGCAATGACCAGACCACCTGGAAAGGTTTTTTTATCGGTGGAAGACAGGACGCGCTGCGTCTCCGGTAGTACAATCCCTTGTTCGCGCAGCACATTATTGATGTTTTCCACGGCACCGTGGGTAAAGATTGGGCCGATGGTGGTGTCCACGTTGGCCATGATACGTTGGGCTTTGCCCAAGGAGTAGGCGACTAGTACACTGGTCTTACCGGCGGCTTGATTCTTTCGCCACCAGGTATTGATTTCGGCCATGATTTCTGGTTGGGATTGCCAGCGGTAGATCGGCAGGCCAAAGGTGCTTTCGGTGATAAAAGCGTGGCAGCGCAGGGACTCGAAGGGTTCGGACAGCCCGTCCGGCTCCGTTTTGTAGTCGCCCGAGGCTACCCATACCTCCCCTTTATGTTCTACCCGGATTTGGGCCGAGCCGGGGACATGACCTGCCGGATGAAAAGAAAAACGTACCCCGTTAATATAAATGGGGGTATTATAATCAATGCCCTGAATGGCTACGTCGCCTAGGCGGTACTTAATCACCGGCAACGCAGCGTGGGTACACAAATACTTCTGGTGGCCCCAACGGGCATGATCACTGTGGCCATGCGTGATCAGGGCATTTTCCACGGGTTTCCACGGGTCGATATATACGTTTGCTGCCGGGCAATAAATGCCTTTGGCTATGAATTCCAGTAGGGCCATGTGAATCAATGCGCTTTACAATCTCTTCTCAACGGTCATTTACGCATAAGGTTCGCTGGCAGGGATTTTGACCAAATGACCATTATAGCCTTGATCTGACGACAGGGTAGTGGCAGTACATAAAAGGAAATAGGGTGGGCTTGTTGACGGCAATAAATTATACTCTACAACAGGTCGTGCAGCCGGTCAAAAATTCGTTCGAGGACTCTCCGTTCCTCGGTCACGATGCGGGCCTGTCCCGCCATCTCTTGGCGAAAGGGGATGAATTGGCCGTATGATGTGTGCAGCGTATTGGGTAGGCGCACCTCGATCAGATACTCCTCTTTTTGCGGCAGTGCCGACAGGTTGGATACCCGACCCTCTAAAGCACCGTATTGTTGCGCCGGGTAGCCATCCAGACGGATCACTACACGCATCCCCAGTTTTGTTTTCCCAAAACCTTCTCCCGACAGCGTCGCCCTGCCAATAATGACTTGGTCAGTGCTATCGCGATTGGCAGCCTCCGTGGGAACAATGGCCACTACCTCGTCGCCCGCTGCAATGGCCTGTTGGCTGCTCCAGATATTGGCCAGGGAGACGTGGCCATTGATTGGTGCCGCTACCAAATAGGCCTGTTTCCAGGCAGCCAGCTCGCTGCGCAGGCGTTGCAAATCCTCGGCCAAGGCCAGTTGCTTGTCATTGCGGTGGTCCGATTTGGTCTGTTGCAGCTCGTTGATTTGCCCCTCCAATTGCCTGATTTGCAACTGGTTCTGTAGCGCAGTGGCCTCTGCGGCGGCTATTTGCCGTTTTTGCTGCAACCAGGTGGCTTCCGATTTTTCATATTCCGTATCCGACACCACTTGGTCATCATGAAGTTGGGTCTGTCGGTCGCGTTCTTTAGTAGTCAGCACAAATTCTGCGGTCAGGATGGCTTGTTGCTTGGACAGGTTGCCATTGATTTGTGCCAACTGCTCTATCTGTTGGTGCAGCGCGGCAATCCGTTCGGCAGTGCCTGGACTGCGGGAAAAATAGCGGTAGTCGTTCCAGTGCTGGCTAAGCGCAGAATAGGCGGGCTGTAAGCTACCCAACTGCAAGGCGGGGAGCAGGTTGTCGGCGGCAACGTCTCCGGACCCAAGCCAGGTTTCTAATCGCAGCACGTCTCGCCAGGCGGCAGTGTTTTCAATGATGGCCAGTATTTGCCCAGCCTGTACCGCTGCTTTGTCGTCGACGAGCAGTTCGGTGACGCGCCCGCTGGCACGCGCCAACACCCGAATGGGCGGGTGGGTAGTGGTGAGGACAATCTTAGCCTCCACGATGTCGGGATAATGGA
>JAYUXG010000647.1:0-15948 GCA_043753125.1 Saprospirales bacterium
TGGCTGCTCTACCGGGCGCAAGACCGCGTGGGGCTACCGTATGGCACTTCCCGCATCGGGTTGGCCAAAAGCCGCGACGGGCTGGCCTTCCGCCGCAATCCCACTCCCGTATTGTACCCGGACAACGACCCAATGCGCATCTACGAATGGGAAGGCGGCTGCGAAGACCCGCGCGTAGTGCGCCGCGACGACGGCCTTTACGTGATGACCTACACCTCCTACGATGGCAAGATCGCCCGACTATGTGTCGCCTCATCGCCCGATCTGGTCAATTGGAAAAAGCACGGGCTGGCTTTTCAAGACGGCAAATACCGCGACTTGTGGTCCAAATCGGGGGCCATCGTCAGCGAACTGCGCAAAGGAGAGATCGTGATGCATAAGGTGCAGGACAAATACTGGATGTATTGGGGCGATACCGACCTTTTTCTGGCTACCTCCAATGATGGTATTTATTGGACGCCTACGGAAGACAAGCGAGGCAAGCTCTTGACCGTGTTGCAGCCGCGTGCAGGCTTTTTCGACAGTCGCCTGGTGGAACCGGGGCCATTTGCGCTGTGGCGCAAAAATGGTATTCTGCTGCTCTACAACAGCGCGAACAGTGCCAGCAACGGCGACAAAGCCCTGGCCGCCGACACCTACTCGGTGGGCCAAGCCCTGTTTTCGCCGACCAAACCCGAAGAGCTCGCCGCACGCGCCAACGGCTACTTCCTAACGCCGTCGCAGGACTACGAAATGACTGGACAGGTAAACAATGTTTGTTTTCTGGAAGGTATGGTCTGGTTCAAAGGCCGCTGGTTGCTGTATTATGGCACGGCGGATTCCAAGATCGCGGTAGCGGAATGCAAAGAGTGAAGATTTGACTACCGATGGAGGTATCAGATCCTCGAATCTTCAAATCCTCAAAATTTCACTTGAATAGCTGATCGTAGGGGTTGTCCAACTTTTTATCGTCGCTCTGCCGGGGCGGGGGAGTCGGTTCTTCCCGCAAGATGATCGGTGGCTCCATTAGTTCCCGGCTGCGCGGCTCGCCTTTTGGTCGGCTCTCAATCTCCTCAAAATCCGCAAACTCTTCTTCCACTGCCGGGCGCGTATCGCGGGGTTGCTGGAATCGGTCCCGTAGTTCCTCCATCTTGTTGCCGCCTATGGCCAGCAGGAACATATACAGCGCAAAAAAAGGAAAGGCCAATACCGCAAATGCCGCTTGGATAACCGCGCTCAATGGATTGGTTTTCAACGTCTTTACCCAACTTTTTATAGTAGCCGGAAAGACCTGCCAGCGAACCACGAGGGCCAGTATCAGCAGAATGGGCGCCGCCCACAACAAGATCGTGTAGAGTCCCTTCAGGAGGAGAAAAGCGGCAACGGCCCCTAATACGCCCATGATCAGGCATCCTACCCCACTATTGCTACGCGTGCTGCTATTGAATAAAAGCATGGTCAATTTAAAGTTAAAGTACTTGTAGAGGGTTTAGATTCGTCAAAGTTGCGTCTCTCCCAAGGCAAGCAAGGTGGAAAATTCGTCGAAGGTCAGCGGCATCACCGACAAACGGCCGTTGCGCACCAGACCGAGGTTTTGTAGGGCCGGGTGGTTTTTAATCTCGGTCAGCGGCACGGCGCGGCCCAGTACCTGTACCGGCTCCATGTCCACCGCTGACCAGTCGCCCTTTTCGGCGGTTGGGTCGGGGTAGCATTGGCAGGCAACGCGGGCAACACCGACCACCGCCAGGCCAATGTTGGAATGGTAGTACAGGCATAAGTCACCAACTTGCATGGCCCGTAAGTTATTGCGGGCCTGATAGTTGCGTACCCCGTCCCAGCGGGTGCGGCCATCGGCCTGCAACTGCTCGAAACTGTAGGTATTCGGTTCCGATTTGATCAAAAAGTATTGCATCAATGCTTGGGAATCCCCATTTTCAATCGCGGATGGTAAAGATAAATGGTCTCTTTGAGGTATTCTGCGTCCAAGTGGGTGTAAATCTCGGTGGTCGTGATGCTTTCGTGGCCCAGCATATCCTGCACGGCCTTTAGATCGGCCCCGCCCTCCACCAGGTGGGTAGCAAAAGAGTGGCGGAAAGTATGCGGGCTGATATTCTTGGTCACGCCCGCCAGTGCCGCCACTTCTTTGATGATGTAGAAAACCATCACGCGGGTCAGTTTCGCACCCCGGCGATTGAGGAACACCACGTTTTCGTGACCGGTTTTTATGTTGTCCTGCTTGGCGCGCACCTTTTCCAAGTAAGTGCGCAGACGGCGGACGGCTTCGCCACCAATCGGCACCAATCGCTCCTTGTCGCTCTTACCCCATACTTTGATGAAACCGGCATCCAAAAAAAGATGGGTAACTTTCAGATTGACCAGTTCGCTCGCCCGCAACCCGCAGGCATAGAGTACCTCCACCATCGCCCGGTTGCGTTCCCCCTGCGGCTCGGAGAGGTCAATAACAGCCAGCATTTTTTCAATCTCCTGGATGGACAGCACCTCCGGCATTTTGCGCCGCAAGCGCGGGCCTTCGAGCAATTCGGTGGGGTCGTCGTCCAGCAAATCCTCGACCAACAGGAATTTATAAAATGCCCGCAGGCCTGCCAACAAACGGGCTTGTGAGCTGGCTTCGAGGCCCAGCTGGTTGATCCAGAGGATGAACTGCTCCAGATCGGGTTGGCGGACGGCCAACGGCGGCAAGTCACGCTGCTCGATCTCCAAGAAGCGGATGAACTTGCGTACATCGTTCAGGTAGGCGTCCAGCGTATTGGGGCTGAGCGAGCGCTCGAGCAGCAGGTAGGCTCGGAAACTGGTCAGTGCGGCGGGCCAAGTCATATAGACTTCTCTAAAGCCCCTCCCTGCCCCCTCGTAGAGGGGGGGAGGGCCAGCCAAAAATTGTTCACGCCCTCGCCTTGCACCAGCACAACTATCTGACTGTTAAGCAATTCCAGTAAAGCCAAAAAAGTAACCACGGCATGAATACGGTTTTCCAAATGAATAAATACTGCCTCGAACGCGGTGTTTTGGCCATGTGTCAAGCGGCTTTGAATATAGTCGCGTTGCTCCTGAATGGTGTAGTTAAAGTTGTAAATGGTGTGTACCCGGCGCGATTTCCGCTCTTCCTCATAGCGTCCGACGAGCCGCTCGAACACCCGCAGCAGTTTATAGAGTGTCACCGATTCCATTTCGGCATCGGCCAGGGCGTGGTTGGCCAATTGGCGCATTTCGGTGCTGGCGTAACCGCGTGGACTCATGAGGGCCCTTATTTCTTCTAGCTGGCGAAGTTCTTCGAGCACACTCTTGTAGCGTTTGTATTCGAGCAGGCGGTCCACCAGCTCGCCGCGCGGGTCTATTTCGTTGCCCTCCTCATCCACCTGTTTGCGAGGGAGGAGCATCTTGGCCTTGATGCGCATGAGGGTGGCCGCTACGACGATGAACTCGGAGGCCAGATCAATATTCACCGCTTCCAAATGGCGCAGGTAATCCAAAAATTCGTCAGTGATACTGGCAATTGGAATATTGAAAATATCCAGCTCGTCCCGTTCGATAAAGAACAGCAGCAGATCGAAGGGGCCTTCGAAGACGGGCAGGTGGATGGTAAAGGTGTCGGGCATTGTGGAATAGGCAATGGAAAAGCAAAGCGCAAACTTAAAAGGCAAAGGCCAATTGGCAATACCTAGCGGGGAAACAAATGTTCGCTCTTTTTTGGAAGACAGGATGGTACACTGGGTAAGAGGTTTAAAACCACCCTGTTGTCCTATGCCTGTAAAGCAATATGAGCCATCCCGAACCTTCGGAATGACTCATATTGATGTACTTGGTATTTTTAGTATTCCATCATCAAATCTCTCGCCTCTCATTCGCTGTAAGGGAAGGACTCGAACCTTCACGAGGCAGTTAGCGACAGCACAAAGTTTGGTGGTCAACCCCAGTCGGCCGAAGCCGGCTTTATGCTGCGTTTATTCTGTGATCCCCACCCCCGAGACAGGAGGGTATGGCTGCCAAATTTCATCACCTCACAAGATTATGGTGAGAACATTGGAAGAAAAAATGGGAAAAAAGTGAAGAAAAAAAGAACCCGCTTGATTCTTTTATAACCCTCCCTACTCTCGATTTCTCGCTTTCTCTCCTGCTTCTCTCACTCAATGGGCCAAAGGTAAACACATCGGCGTTTTCTTTGCAAATTTTTCAACTAAAATTAAATTTATTTACATTTTCATCAATCAATTGATAAAAATATTGCCGATCTTTAAATTAAAAATACAGTTTGGGCATAAAAATTAACGAGTCAGCAACGGGGATGAAAGAGGTACACACGGAATATCTTACCAAGAGGGTATGGAGATGGAACGAGGAGCCGCAGGTTTCAAAAAGTGTCCTTCCAAAACGACTACTGTGCTCGGCAAGGAGTTTTAAAACAGCCCCCAACTTGAAAATGGACGGCCTGGGAATGCTTATCTTCGCCCCATGAATTTCCTCACCCTCGAGAATATTACCAAAAGCTACGGTGAAAAGGTGCTGTTCCAAGACATCACCCTGCACATTGATAAAGGCCAGAAAATCGGCCTGATCGCCAAAAACGGCTCCGGCAAGACCACGCTCATGCGCGTGATCGCCGGGCGCGAAGGCTCGGAAGGCGAGCAGGCCAAGATCGTGATGCGCAAGGACATCCGCATCGGCTGGCTGGACCAGGAACCCGAATTCCAGCCCGGCCTCGACGTGCTAGGGGCGGTACTCGACAACGCCAACCCACTGGTGCGCGTGGTGCAACGCTATGAGCACGCGCTTGTCCACCCCGAAAACGAAACCGAAATGCAAGAGGCCATGGCGGCCATGGACGATATGCAGGCCTGGGCTTTTGATGCCAAAGTACAGGAGACGCTCTTCCAGTTTGGAATGCACGAATTCGAGCAAAAGGTGAGCTCGCTCTCCGGCGGGCAAAAAAAACGCCTGGCCTTGGTCAAAATCCTGCTCGAAGAACCAGATTTCCTGATTCTCGACGAGCCGACTAACCACTTGGACGTGGAGATGATCGAATGGCTGGAAGACTATCTCCAACAGCCAGGCGTCACGCTGTTCATGGTGACCCACGACCGGTATTTTCTGGAAAATGTTTGCGATAGCATCATCGAACTGGAAGGTGGGCAGCTGCGCCGCTACTCGGGCAACTACTCCGATTATCTGGAGAAAAAAGCCCTGCGCGAGGAAGCGGAGGCCACCACCTACGAACGCCAGAACAAACTGCTGAAACAAGAACTCGATTGGGTGCGCCGCAGTCCGCAGGCCCGTACCACCAAGGCCAAGGCTCGTGTAGATTCCTATTTCGACCGTAAGGAGACCAATGACACCTTGAAAGTGAAGAAGGACGAGATGACGCTACAGATCAAGGAAAGTTATTTGGGCGGCAAGATTGTGGAGTGCCATAACATTAGCAAAGCGTTCGGGCCGAAGAAGTTAATCGAGCATTTTTCCTATAAATTCAAGCGCAAGGAACGGGTTGGTATCGTCGGCGCCAACGGTACCGGCAAGTCCACTTTCCTGCAACTTATTACCCAGGCCCTGCTTCCCGACACCGGCAAAGTGGTGGTCGGCGATACTGTGGTGTTTGGCCACTATCGCCAGGAAGGCATTCAATTGGCCGAAGACCGGCGGGTGATTGACGCTGTGCGCGACATTGCCGACGTGATCCCGTTGGAAAAAGGCCGCGAAATGACCGCCGCCCAGCTGCTCGAACGCTTTTTGTTCAGTCGGCCCCAGCAGCAGGTATATGTCAGTCAACTCTCCGGGGGCGAGCGTCGCCGCCTCTACCTGCTTACCGTGCTGATGAAAAATCCCAACTTCCTCATCCTCGACGAGCCAACCAATGACTTGGACGTGATGACGCTGCAAGTGCTGGAAGACTTTTTGGAAGATTATCCCGGTTGCCTGGTGGTGGTGACCCACGACCGCTACTTTATGGATCGGTTGGTAGACCACTTGTTTGTGTTTGAAGGCAACGGGGTAGTCCGCGATTTCAATGGCACCCATGCCGAGTACCGTGCCCTGAAACGTCGCATACCGACCACCGTACCGGTGGGTTTAGCCGCCGACTCTGTAGGGACGGCGGCTAAACCCGCCGGTACGATGGCCTTGAGCAGCAGCGAGCGCAATGAGATCAAGAAACTGGAAAAGGAAATGTCCACCCTGGAACAGCGCAAAAAACAGATTCTCGCCCGCTTCAATGCCCCCGATCTGGGCGCGGAGGAAGCGGGAAAACTGTCCACCGAACTGGGGCAGGTGCAGGAGGGGCTGGATGGCAAGGAAATGCGTTGGCTGGAGCTGTCGGAAAAGGGAATTTAGAACAGCCTGTTATCCAATCAGTCCAATATCCAGCCTCCACAGGTCTGCTAATTTCCTCTATTCTTTAATGACTACGAACTCCACCCGCCTATTGGCCTGATTGGGAGAAGGGTGAAGCAGTTTCGTATTGCCAAACCCCTTACAGATAATTCTATCCGCCAGTACTCCCTTGGTGACTAAATATTGCTTTACGACGTCCGTCCTTTCGACGGACAACTGCAGATCCGCGCCCATATCACTTCCCTTGTCCGTATGGCCTTCCAATCGAATTTCGATGGTGGGGTTTTGCACCATCAACCCGGCCAATTTATCCAATTCTTCAAAAGACGATGGCAAAAGGGCGACGGTTGTTTTTTTGAAAAGCACATTGTTGAGGACGACCTTTTCATTGACTTTGGGAAGTCCGGCTTTTTCTGAAAAGTCATTTTCTTTACTCGTTTTGAGTGGGGCGCGCACCGTATCTACTTTAAAGGAGCTGGTCGTGTAGCAGCCACGGGCATCCATCACTGTGACGGAATAAGCACCTTGCGCAAGTTTTTTAAAACTGGGCAGTTTTTGAAAACTTCCCTGGTTCAAACGATAGGTCAGTGGCACATTGCCGGTCGCCTTTATCTTTACTTCCCCAGTAGCCTGGCCAAAAGTCGTTTTCACCGTGGCGAGGCTGGAGATAACAGGTGCGATAATCTTGATTAATATTTCTACCACTGGGCTTTCTACGCCATAGTGAGTTTGGGTTACATAAAAGGTAGTGGATGCTGGTAACTTGGGAGCAAAAGTATTCCCCAACCTCAATAGTTTCTGCTTGCCATAGTCCGCATACCACTTCACTTCTTTGCCCGTGACCAGTAATGAAATAGATTGGCCCTTGCAAAATTCGCTGGGCGACTTCAATCTGATGCGATACAGCTCTACCGTTCCTTTGGCACAGCCGAGACTTGGATACGTGGCAATTCCACTCAGTTTCTCTTGTGCTTCATCGTAAGTAAGGATGTAGTTTCCATAGCACCAGCTGAGACCATTGCCTCTGTCTTCCACAACGGATTGATGGGCTAAAGAGACGTTTTTACGATTCGCAACAGTACCGTCCATTTTAAATTTGACGTAGACACTGGTTTCACTTGCGGCGATCTGTAATAGTGTGCCGCTCAAAGCATTAGCAGATTGGGAGATGGTAAGTAAAGAGGGCCAAGACTCAGAGGTCGGTGCGCCGGGATTAAATTCCAGCCCCTGCCATGCGCCAGTCAAATCTTGGCCGTTGGTGGCAACCGAAAAAGTAGTCAAAAAGATGATCAGAAGTAGGGTTGTTTTCATGGCAGTATTTGATGTAGGCATTTGTAAAACGGATCATCAAACGGGCAGTTACTCGCGCAAATTTAAGGAAGTTTTTTCAAACCCCACCGTTGCCCCCCGTTAAAACACCCACCTCCATTCTGACGTTAATTAGTGCAGTTCCAAGCGGCTTGCCCGCAGGGGTCACTACATATCAATATGAGAAACGGTGTTTGTTTTTTATTCTTTTTATTGGCCGGAATATGGCCGCTCGCGGCCCAAATCCCCGATGGGCAAATAGATGCCCGCGCCCACGCCATCCGCCTAGGCAAACTGGACCTTATCCAGCTCACCGACAGCCTTACCCGTCCTTACGCCACCGACCGCGAAAAGGTACGGGCCATTTTCACCTGGATCACCGACAACATCGGGTATGACTGTAATTTCCAAAACGGCCGCGACCCCTTAATGGACAATGTAGACCGCCTGACCAACGACATCGAGCGGCGGATCGCCGTGGTATTAAAAAATAGGCGCGCCCTTTGCGGCGGCTACGCTTTCCTGTTCAAGACCATGTGCGACCTGGCCGAAATAGAGGCTCGGGTGGTCGAGGGCAAAGCGTATGGCGGCCATACCGAGGCAGAAGGCCACGCCTGGAATGCCGTGCGGCTGGACAGCCGCTGGTACTGGCTCGATCTGACCTGGGCCAGCGGTAGTTGCAGCAACGGACGTTTTCAGCGCACCCAGCAAGAAAATTACTTCTTGTCACCGATCAAACGGATGTTGTACTCCCACCGCCCGGCGGAGGATTTTTGGCGGGAAGAGTCCGGTGGTTAGAAGAGCACTAGAAACAGGTTTTCGCCGCGTCTACTGCACCCGCAAAGTTTGCCCGATGCGAATGCCCTCGTCGGTCGTCATATTGTTCAGTCGCTTCAACTGGGCCAGCGACAAATTGTATTTCCGGGAAATATTGTACAGCGTGTCCCCTTTCACCACCATGTGGTAGCCATTGCCGACAGGTACGGGCGAAGGAGTTACCCTGGTGGGCGGGTTATAGACTGGCGGCTGCACGCCACTATTGCCTGGCTGTGGCATCGGGTCGCTGGGGTATGGCACATCGCTGGTCGAAGGCTTCACCGTCGGCATGGTTGGTGTAGCGACGGGGGGAGCAGTCTGCGGCTTGGGAGTTGGCGGGACGCTCGTTTGGTTGCCCTCTATCTCGAACAGTTCGTCGTCATTCACCATAGTGGTTTTGCCCGGTTTGGGCGGTTGTACTACGGGCGTGGTGGTGGAAGTGGGATAAGTAGTAGTGGTGCCGATAATCGTCCCTGCCACCAAGTTTGGGTCGCGGAGGGTCACGTTGTTACCTTTCCGACGAACACCTTTCAGGCTGATTCGCTCGCCGGAGGCTGGCTCTTGACCATTACGTAATCCGTTGTGGTTCAGCAATTTCCCCAGTTGTACGCCATAGAGCTGTGAAATCTCAAACATCGTCTGGTTGTCGCGCACAAAGTGCTCTTTGGCCCGCCCGCGCCAGCGTTCGCGCTTGGCTTGGATAAAAATGCGGGTGTTTTCTGGCAACCGGATGCCGGGAGTATAGCCGCGATCGTTGTAGTCGGCCACTTTGAGGGTGTTGAGCCGGTAGAGTTTGGCAATATCATCTAGTGTCTCGCCGGGACGGGTCAGCACGACCTTCACATCATTGACGCGCCCGATGCGCTGGGCAGGCGGAATGACCGGCACATTGGGATTGATCGGGTCGGGGGCTGGTGAGTTGCCGTTGCCGGGGTTGGTGCCACCAACGCTGGTCGGATTGGTGCCAGGGATTGGGAGTACGCCTGCCGACGCATTGGGACGGTCGTAGTCATAGATTTTGAACCGTTCGATGATGCCAATTAATTGCGTAGAATAGGTGGGCGAAGTGGCATAGCCCGCCGATTGCAGGCCGCGGGCCCATGATTTGTAGTCGGTCTTGTCCAGATTGAACAGGAAACCATAACGGTTGTGCTTCTTTGGGTCGCGCAGGAACTCGCCGTGGTCGCGGAAGCCCTCTGCCACGTCGGTATAGACCCGGAAGCAGGATTTGATCGGTTTGCCGTCTGCATCGCGGTCGTCGTCCTGTTTGTAAAACGTGCGGCCCGTCCAACTGCCCGCACACTTGATGCCGAAGTGGTTGTTAGCCTGTTGGGCCAGTTCGCTTTGGCCGGCCGCGCTTTCGATGAGGCCCTGAGCCAGAATAATACTAGCTGGTATGCCGCCCTGATTCATTTCCATCACCGCCGCGTCCTTATACGTCTTGATGTAATCAAGTTGGGTAGCGTTAGAAGTGGCACTGTAGGTAATGGGCTTGGGGTCTGTTTCTGTTCCTTCGCTGTCGCGCTGACGCCTATTGTTTGGCCGCGCCCGGGATGGCCTGGCGGTCGTGGCTTCTTCCTCCCCGACGCCCCGGCGCGTAGTGCCTGACCTTGCCTTGGTTGGCTTGGTGCCCGTGGTTTCGCTGTTGTCGGAAGGTGCTTGGGGAGTTTGGAAAACGCTACAGCTGTTTAGCCCGCTTAGCAGTAGACAAGCAGTAATCAGTAGAAAAATCGGGGAGGGAATGGGTGTGCGCATAGTTGTAAGGTTAGAGTGCAATGGCAATAATCGTTTTCGGTGGCAAGGTAACGTCATTGCGCATAAACGTATTTCATTCCTTTAATCCAACACGTGTGCTTCCGTCACCTGCAACACCTCTTTGTCCGTGGCACTGCCGCGATGCACATAAGCCACCACCGAGCAATGTTTGGCCTCGAATGTCTCCGATAACACCACTGAATAGGTCTTCCGGATCAATCCATTGGTCAGCAGTGGCTCGCCGATCAGGTCGCCCGTTGGTGCAGAGACGACTTGGCGCAGCACGTGACGATGGATGTAGGTCGCCTTGCGCACCGCACCGTCCTGTTGCACGTCTATGATGCTGTCTTGGGTAATAACCACTGTCAGGCGGTTTTCGCCCGGCAGATTGTTCTCGGGGGCAATATTCAGAGAAATGTCCAGTTGGCGGGTGGCAGGATTGTACTCGTCATTCAGGAATAAACCGAGACCATAGTCCTTCGCGAGATCGTCGGCGATGAGGCTGGCCCAAGCCGTGCGGAAGACAAACAGCGTCGTATTACCCTCCACCAAACGCCGGTTGATAGCGGCAGTCGGGAAGCCCTCCGCTTCCCCAATATGACTGGCCAAAGTCTGGGCATCCGGGAACCGAAAGTCGTACTGGTTAGCCGGCACAGAAGTGTACGGATCGGAATAGTTACCTGCCGCGTGAATGGATACTACCACTACATTCTCCGCGCCCAGTTGATTTTGCAAACTTATCAGCTCGCGGGTGCCATCGGGGCAATTCTGGCAGCGCACCCCAGTCAGTTCTTCTACCAATACGTGGCGCTTGCCCACGGTAAGTTCCGGGATCTGGAGGGGTTGTTCTTTACAACCAATTGCCAACACCAATAGCGCAAAGACCAGTGGAAGAGTGGTAAATATGCTTTTCATAATTTCAGATTTTTAAAAAGAAGAGGTCAATTGCATCCGAAAGCCACTAAACGCCGGTTCCAGGCGACAGATGCCGCCCGCGCAATTGATGCCCTCCACCTGCTTGACGTAGGCCAGTCCAAAGCGATTAGCCCGCTGCGTATACACCACACCTAGGCTAGGGTAGTGAAGTCCGTCGTACTTGGTTTCGTCCACCGTAAACTCGCCCGATTCGGCATGGTGCAGCTTGTACATATCCGACATATACACCAACCAGTGTGGTGCCCAGCCCAATTCCATCACGACGTTCACCCACGACCCAAATTCCTGTTGCGTAGCCAAATACTGTGCCTCTATCCGCAACGAGCGGCGCGGCGTGAATTTATACAGGTACTCGGCGTATGGCGTCACCGCATCCACATAAGTGCCTTTCTCTACGCCCTGGTACACCCCGATATTGTACTTCAACACCTGAATCCCGCCGATGAGCTGCCATTTGCGCTTATATTTATAGGTGAATTCCGGGGCGATTTCGCGGTAAAGTTCTTTATTCTCCAACGTCCGGATTTCCGAAAAATTGAAGCCCACATCAAGACGTTTATTCAAGGCATAGCGGGCATCGAGTTGCACGGCCTGTTCGCCCAGCTCCTGGGTAGCCGGACTGAAACGAGCCGTCAGGCGATAGGTGTTTTGCTTGGCCATCGGCGGCAGAAAATTGATGGCCCCCCGGAAACCCTCTGCAAACGGACTGGTGCGAAACGAAAAATCCTGGGTACGCTTGCCTTCCAGCGTGATGCCTAAACCATTTTTGGCAAAGGATAGGCTGGTATACACCGTATAGCCTTCGCGGTTGCTCAAGGTGCCCAGCACGCCATTCACCTGTTCTTGATAGGGGTCGCGGATGACGTCGTTCGATTTCACCGCACCTTCCACGTACCAGGTAAAGGCATTGAAAGTCAACGTATTGAATACAGTAGCGGCATAGGTATTGTACTGCGCTCTCGTGCTGTCCTGTGGGGCATAGGTGGCAATGGTGTTCACGATGCCGGTCACCGTTTCATCGTCATACGTGCGGCCCACCACACCTACGCCCGGTGCCAGCGTAAATCTTTTAGTCGAGTCGGGCTTGATGAAGCCTTCCAGCACCCCGCCGCGAATGACCGTCCCATAGCGCGTAAACTGCCGCTTTTGTCGGCCAGTAAAAGCCCGGATTTTCCAGTTATCATCCAGTTCGTAGCCGAGCCGGATACCGTACAGCGCGTTGTCGATGGCCAGCGCACGCTCCTCATAGGCCCGGAAGATGATGCCTGAGCCAATCTGATCGTACAAGTAGCCACCGGTCAGATCAAATTTGTCCACCTTCTTGCGTACGTACCAGCGTCCTACCCCCTCATCGGTGTAAGATCCAGTAGGATTCAGCAGATTGGAATTGTTGAAAACGTCGAAGCGTACGCCGACGTCGAAGCCCCAATTGCTGTAATTCAGATTCAGCCAGCTCTCGGCCCCGAACTTTTGATAATCATATTGTGGTGTACCGGCGGCCCCGATCGCTGGGTCACGGATAAAAAAGTTGCCGTTGGTCTGTAGGTTGCCGCTGATGCGCGACGTGTTTTGGGCTGGCAGACCCGATAGAACGACGGCGCAGAGCAGAAAAAGTAAGAGGTATTTCATTGAACCGCCTTGAACTATTGGATGGTTGAATTTGCGGAAGGTCGAGATTGTTGAAAAAAGCCACTCGGAGGGGGTAAAACAGGGTGGTGAATCCTCCTTCGCCCTTTGGACTTCGGCGGATAAAGAGGCAAAAATAGCAGGTGGCGTCTTCTTTTTTGAGCAAGGTGCTAAAATTGGCGGTTGGCGGACAAAGTGCTTTATTCGCTGGCATAAATGCACAGAGCATGGGATTTTGATAGCAAAGCATGGTCAGGAAGGTAAGAGGTTGGTAACCGTTGATCTACTCATCAATCCCCAGCTGGTCAATCGCCACTTTCCCGGCTCCATAAAACAGCAAGAGGAGGCTGCTGCCCAATATGGCCCAAGCGGGAAAGGCCGTTTCAAAACTATCCTGCCGATGGACGACCAAGATGGCAACGGCGAAATTGGCCACCATGACCAAGGCGGCATAGCGGGTACGCCAACCAATAATAAACAGTAGGGCGCACAAAAACTGGGCATACACCGACAAGTGGGCCGCTACCCAAGGAAAAGGGAATTGAAATTGCGTAAGAAACTGCTCAAATTCCAGCATACGTTCCCGGCTCACGATATTGTCCCACACCCCAACCAAGAGCCGCCCAGCGATCAACAAGCGGATAATCAGTACGCCGTAGTCTCTATACGGCTCCAAGAAGGCATCCAATCTAGTTTCTCTCATGGCGGATGATATATAGCCTAGCGGTGTTTGGTTTATGGAAGTCCATTTAAGTGGTGGTCTGGGTTCGGGAATGTTTTTTCTTTGAGAAAACATTCCCAACCCAAGCCACCACTACCTTCCAATCTCCAGAAAATTCTGCAAAATACGTTGACCCGCCACGCCCGATTTTTCGGGGTGAAACTGCACGGCGTAGAAATTATCGCGTTGCAAACCCGCGCTGAACGCTACCCCGTAGTCCGTCGTAGCACTACTCTCGGGGCTACTTTCCGCATAAAAACTGTGGACAAAATAGACAAATTCTGCTTCGGCCACGCCCTCGAACAGCGGCCCATGCAGATCGCGCAACGTATTCCAGCCCATGTGCGGCACCTTGAGTGGGCGGGTAGCATCGGTCGGCGGTGCGGAAAAACGCCGTACCGCCAAGTCGAAAATGCCCAGGCAATCCGTGTCCTGTTCCTCCGAGTGACGGCAAAACAACTGTAGGCCCAAGCAAATACCCAGCACCGGTTGGTGGAGAGAACGGATAACCGTGTCTAATCCGCGTTCGCGAAGGTAGCGCATCGCCGAAGAGGCCTCGCCCACCCCCGGGAAAATGACCCGGTCGGCACGGCGCAGCACGTCGGGGTCGTCCGTCCAGACCGCCTCTGCACCCAATCGCTCCAAGGCAAACAAGACCGATTGGATATTCCCCGCATTGTATTTGATGATGGCAGTCAAAGGAAGTATGAACTATGAATCAAGTTAGCGACAAAAAACTGTTGGCCAAGTGGGGCAAGTTGTAAACGAGGAGCAGGTGAAAAACAAACGAGGCAGAACATGGACTCAAATCACTAAAATTCAATGGGTTGAATTGTTCATAGTTTATACCTCATCGTTCATACTTCATTTGACAAAGGTTCAAAAAAAATCCCCACCTCTATCCCGCTTATTTTTCCCGCTGTTTCCCGACCTTTGCGCATGGAAACAAACAACAGCCACCATCAGCCGAAGTTCCTCGGCGAATCCCTCACCTTCGACGACGTCTTGCTCGTCCCCGCGTACAGCGAGGTTTTGCCCCGCGAAGTAGATATCTCCGCCCAGCTCACGCGCCAGATTCGCTTAAATATCCCCGTCGTGTCGGCAGCGATGGATACCGTGACGGACAAGAACCTGGCCATTGCCCTGGCGCGACAGGGCGGCATTGGCATTATCCATAAAAATATGACCATCGCCGACCAAGCCGAACAGGTGCGGGCGGTGAAACGTTCGGAGGCAGGTATGATCGTGGACCCAGTGACGCTCCACCCTGACGCCACCGTGGCCGAGGCCCTAGACCTGATGAAAAAACACAGCATTGGCGGCATCCCCATCACCGGCCAACGTGGTCGGCTGGCGGGCATCCTCACCAATCGCGATCTGCGCTTCGAAAAAAACCATGCCCTGCTCGTGCGCGACCTGATGACCAAGGAAAATCTGGTCACTGCCCCGCTCGGCACCACGCTGGAACAGGCTCGCGATATCCTACAAACCCGGAAGATCGAAAAGCTTCCGGTGGTGGACAAGGACTACCAACTTATCGGCCTCATTACTTACAAAGACATCATCAAAGGCACCAACTTTCCGCAGGCTTGCAAGGACTTGTTGGGTCGTCTGGTGGTAGGGGCTGCCGTGGGAGTCACCACCGACCTGGAAGAGCGCGTTTCGGCCTTGCTTGCAGTTGGCGTGGACGTAGTGTGCTTAGATACTGCGCATGGCCATTCACGCGGGGTACTGGAAGCAGTAAAACTACTCAAACAAAAATTTCCAAACCTCCAGGTCATCGGAGGCAACGTAGCGACCGGCGAAGGCGCCAGAGCACTCGTGGCGGCAGGGGTAGACGGCGTAAAAGTCGGGGTGGGGCCAGGCAGCATCTGCACGACCCGTATCGTGGCCGGGGTGGGTGTGGCCCAGTTATCGGCCATTTTCAACGCCGCCCAGGCGATACGCGGTTCCGGCATCCCGATCATTGGCGATGGCGGTATCCGCTACACAGGGGACATCGTGAAGGCCTTGACCGCCGGGGCCAGTACGATCATGGCTGGCTCTTTGTTTGCGGGGGTGGAAGAGGCACCGGGCGAGACCATCATCTTCGACGGCCGCAAGTTCAAGTCGTACCGGGGCATGGGCAGCATAGCCGCTATGGAACTCGGCTCCAAGGATCGTTATTTCCAGGATGTGGAGGACGATATTCGCAAGTTGGTGCCAGAAGGCATCGAGGGCCGTGTGCCTTATAAAGGTACTTTGGCAGAAGTGATGGTACAGTACGTAGGCGGCCTGCGGGCAGGCATGGGCTACTGTGGGGCCAGCACGGTGGCGGATTTGCAGGAAAAAGCCCAATTTGTAAAAATCACTAATGCGGGCATGACCGAGAGCCACCCGCATAATATCATCATCACCCGGGAATCGCCGAATTACAGTCGGTTGTAATTTTTTTGTTAGATAAATTTTCATGTTGAAATATACATTTT
>JAYUXG010000648.1:0-6775 GCA_043753125.1 Saprospirales bacterium
AGGATGGAGAGCTGCTCGGCCACGTTTTTGAGTTCGCGGATGTTGCCTGGCCAGCGGTAGTTTTCCAGTGCCCGTTCGGCCCGCTCGTCGAGGCGCACGACCTGCATCCGGTATTTTTCCGCAAAATCGTAGGCAAACTTGCGGAACAGCACTGGAATGTCCTCACGGCGTTCCTGTAGCGACGGCACCCGGATTGGCACGGTGCTGAGGCGATAGTAGAGGTCTTCGCGGAACTTGCCATTGCGGACGCGGTCTTCCAGGTTTACGTTGGTCGCCGCGATGACCCGCACATCGGTGCGCAGGCTTTTGGAAGCACCTACCCGAATGAACTCGCCGGATTCCAGCACCCGCAGCAGGTAGGCTTGGGTGTCCAGCGGCATTTCAGCGATCTCATCCAGAAAAATAGTGCCGCCGTTGACGGTTTCGAAATAGCCCTTTCGGTCGCCAATAGCCCCGGTAAACGAGCCTTTTTCGTGGCCAAACAGCTCGGAATTGATGGTGCCCTCCGGAATGGCCCCGCAGTTGACGGCAATGAAATCGTTGTGCTTGCGGCTGCTCAGGGAGTGGATAATCTTGGAAAACACCTCTTTGCCGACGCCACTTTCGCCGGTAATCAGTACGCTCAGGTCGGTAGGGGCCACGCGGACAGCGGTTTCCAAGGCGGCATCCAACAGGCTGGAATTGCCGACAATACCAAAACGCTGTTTTATGGAAAGGAGTTGGTTGCTCATAGTCGAGGGGCAAAACTACCATTTTTGGCAGTTACGGAGGGTTGAATTTTTTATATAACCCCAAAATGGGCTGTTACACCCTTTCTAAACCCCTGATTTTCAATTTAGTTGGATTGAAAAATAAATATTTCTGCCAAAATGACATTTTTTTGGAAAGGTGATCATACTGACGAAAAAGACGCGCAAAATAATTTAAGCATATAAATTACGGTTTGGATAAAGGCCGTATCTTTGGATTAAAACAAAGGATTTATGTCTGCTGGAGCGAAAAACTCGAACTTATTATGTGGATTAGCGTACTCAATGACAAGAATATTTTGGACAGTCTATTGGCATTGAAGCAAAAAACAGCACCAGAACAGCCATCTGTTCGCCGAGCGGGTTGGGCTAAAAATCTTATATTTTACGTAGCACCCGACTTTGATGAAACGCCTCTAAGCTTCGAAGAATATATGCCCCAAGCATGAAATATCTGGTAGATACCCATATCCGTTTGACCGAATGATGATTGCACAGGCTATGTACGAGCAACTTGAAGTAATTAACTTATGATGACAAATTCAGGTTTTATCAGGTAAAAATGGCCTAAAATAGGTTTCTTCGGTTGTTATTACACATCCTCTACAAAGTCCAGGTCCGTCTCAAACGTCTCGCGCAGACCAATCAGCGCAATAAAGGCCAATGCCAAGCACACCGAACCGACTAGCCACGCGGCAGTGATCACGCTGCCCGTAACGGCTGGATTTTTCAAGTACTGGAAGGACAGATTGATCGGCACTTGCATGCCCCGGGCGAAATTGGGTACCGAGGTGGCGACGGTGGAGCGCAGGTTGGTGCCAAACTGTTCCGCGCCGATGGTCACAAAAATGACCCAAAAGCCGACTGAAAAGCCCAGCAGAAAGTGGGCGGTATAAAAGGCCGTTGGCGTGGCAAAGTTGCCCAGCAAATAATAGACGACGGATAACACGTTCAGACTGAGGAAAATAGCCATTACTTTCCGTCGGCTGCGCAAATACTGGCTCAACAGCCCGGAGACGATGTCGCCGAGGATGAGGCCACAGTAACAAATGGCGATGGCGTTTGGGGCGAGGATGCCGTCCAGCCCTTTGGCCTTGCCGAACTCCGGCGAAAAGAAGACCAGTACACCCACCACAAACCACGTGGTGGTGCCGATAAAAATGCAGCGCAGAAAGCGCGAAAACCGGTTCCAATTGGTGAACAGCGCAAAAAAGTTGCCCCGGCTGACTGTGCTGCCTTGCTGCATTTGCCGGAAGATGCCCGATTCGGCCACGCGGATGCGGAAAATCAGCAACAACACCCCCAGGCCGCCGCCGATGAAATAACAGTTGCGCCAATCAAAATTGTGTTCGATTACCCAGGCCAGCAGCGCACCGGACAGCCCAATGGAAGCCACTAACATGGTACCCAGCCCCCGTTTGTTTTTGGGCAGCACCTCGGCCACCAACGTGATACCCGCGCCCAGTTCGCCCGCCAACCCGATGCCCGCGATGCAGCGGTACAGGGCATAGTCTGTGGCCCCATACGCAAAACCATTCAGGATATTGGCGATGGAATACAGCGCGATGGAAAAATACAGCACCCGTACCCGGCCAAACTTATCGCCCAGCACACCCCACAGGATGCCACCGACGAGCATCCCGAACATCTGCCAGTTTTGCAGCGACAGGCCGAGATCGAAGGCTTGTTCTTTGGTGAAACCCAAATCGAGCAAACTTTTCTGGCGGACGAAGCCAAACAGCAACAAGTCATAAATATCCACGAAGTAGCCCAGCGCGGCGACAATCACGGCGGCATTGAGGAGGCGGGTGGGGACTGGATCCGAGGGGGTGGACATAGGGCAACGCGGATTTAAAAGTGCGGATTGCGCGGATTTAAGGGCAACGCGGATTGCACGGATTAGGGTAATGCGGATTTCGCGGATTTAAAAAGGTCCATTACGTAGATGTAAAGCGAATCGTGGGTAGGTCTAATACGTATAGCAAAAAATCCGCGAAATCTGCGAAGTATCTGCTAATCCGCGTCACATAAATCCGCACAATCCGTAAAAAATCCGTTTAATCCGCGTTTCAGAATAGCCCATGCAACTCCGCCTGCACCATTTCCAACACCCTGCCGGAGTGTTCCTTGTTATTGGAGAAATCCAATTGATCTACATTGATAATCAACAACTTACCTTCTCGATAGCCATTAATCCAATTGTCGTAGCGGTCGTTGAGGCGTTTCAAATAGTCCAGGCTGATACTGCCCTCGTAGTCGCGGCCCCGCATCTGAATATGCTCCACCAGCGTCGGGATGCTGGCCTTGAGATAGATTAACAGGTCGGGGGCCTTCACCTGGGAAATGACCGATTGGAACAACGTCAGGTAGTTCTCGAAGTCGCGGCGTTCCATCAGGCCCATATCGGCGAGGTTGGGCGCAAAAATGAACGCATCCTCATAGATCGTACGGTCCTGGATGACCGTACGGTGGCCCTGCAAAATGCGTAACACCTGTTGGTAGCGACTGGACAGGAAGAACACCTGTAGGTTGAAAGACCAACGCTTCATGTCCATGTAGAAATCGGACAGGTAGGGATTGTTCTCCGCATCCTCATAATGCACGTCCCAGCCAAAGTGCTTGGCCAGCATTTCGCAGAGGGTCGTTTTACCGGCCCCGATGTTGCCGGCAATGGCCACGTGGCGGATGATCGTTTTTTCGGATGGTATGCCTGGATTCATTTTTAAAATAGCGGTCGCTTGCGGGAAGCGCGGTAAATTTGTGCGGCACGAAGGTAGAAGTTGGTGGAGAGTAAGCACCGCAAACGCCCGCTTTTTTACCAACATCTCCCATTGCCTGGCCACCGTTCAACGAACGGCAGGGCCCGTTCACCGAACTTCCCCCCCTTCCTATCTAAGCTTTTTCGATGCAATTGGATAAAGACCTTATTTCACACCTGGAAAAACTGGCCCGCTTGCGGTTGAGCGATTTTGAACGCGATCAATTGACCAGCGACCTTCAAAGTATTTTGGACATGGTGGACAAACTGCGCGAGTTGGATACCACGGGCGTAGAACCGTTGATCTACCTCAATGATCAAGGCAATGTGTGGCGCGAAGACGAGGTGGGTACGCAACTCACTCCTGAACAGGCTCTGCAAAATGCGCCGAAGCATGACGGGCGATTTTTTAGGGTGCCGAAGGTGATAGACAATGAATGATGAATACTTTTCTGGATCGTCGCCGCCATTGCTGGTATTTTATCGATTTGCCTCATTGGGGCAAAATGGATGCTGCTACCCTTCATCTCATAATAAAATAACTGCCTTAATAGTGGTTTTATTAGGAGCAATAAGCGGCCTCTTTTTGAGAAAAAAACAAGTAGATTGATTCGCCCACTATTCCTTTAATGGGTTGGCCACATTTTATCACATTAGCACATTAAAAAATGCTTATCTCCATCCGCAACCTCAACAAAACCTACATCATGGGCACCGAAATAGTGGAGGCACTCAAGACCGTCAGCCTCGAAATCAAGAAGAACGAATACGTGGCACTAATGGGGCCTTCCGGTAGCGGCAAGTCCACGCTGATGAACTTGCTCGGCTGCCTCGATTCACCGACCCGCGGCGAGTACTGGCTCAATGGAACCGAAGTCAGCACCATGGACGATGGCGAATTGGCCGAGGTACGCAACCGCCAGATTGGCTTCGTATTCCAGACTTTTAACCTCATGCCGCGTCTCTCCGCCCTCGAAAACGTGGCCCTGCCGCTGGTGTATGCGGGCATCGGTCGCGAGCAACGGTTGGAAAAAGCCCGCGCCGTGCTGGAATCCGTAGGCCTTGGCGACCGGGTGATGCACAAACCCAATGAGCTCTCGGGGGGCCAACGCCAGCGCGTTGCCGTGGCCCGCGCCCTCGTCAACGACCCAGCCATCATCCTGGCTGACGAACCGACGGGCAACCTGGACACGAAAACCTCCTACGAAATCATGGGCTTGTTCGAGCAGATCCACCAAGCGGGCAACACCGTCATCCTGGTTACCCACGAACACGATATTGCCCTGCATGCCCACCGCATCGTACGGATGCGCGACGGCCTCATCGAGCGCGACCAGCCCAATGAGAAGATTGTACGGATGGCTAATTTGGCAGCATCTGTTGCTTTATGAACGCTGACGCAGGCAGGCTGTCCCCTCCATATGACAAGAGTCCCTATATTCTAACTACTTGTTCTTGTACTACGAAACCATTGGGCAAGCGCAACAAAACGGTGTAAATGCCACTGGCTAACTGACTCACATCAATAGTATGCTGATAAGCCCCCTCTACTGCTATTTGTTGTTGATAGACCTTAGCACCGGTTTCGCTGTACACTTCTATTCCCAAATCCATAGCATGATCCAGATTTCCACTGATAGTCAATAGGTCGCTGGCTGGGTTAGGCGACATCTGATAATAGAACTTGTCCGATTTTTCAATGATCCGGATTGGGCTGAAAGTAGATTTGCCGTCCAGGTCAAATTGCTGCAAACGATAATAAAGGGTACCAGTCGGCACGTTACGGTCGGTAAAGTTATATTGGTTGGCGGTTTGGTTATGGGTCTTCACCCGGCCAAGCTTCGAGAAGTTTTTTCCATCCAGACTGCGTTGCACGTCGAAGTGGCTGGTAGCGACCTCATTAGCCGTCCGCCAGTTCAATACCACGTTCTCTTTTTCCTTGGTCGCCTCAAAGCTCAGCATTTCGAGGGGCAGCGGGGGCGCCAGGGTCCAGCTCTGCATAAAGACATAGCCCGTCGCAGGCAGGTAGGAACGCGACAAAGCGGTGCCGTCGGTGACGAACAGGGTGAGGGTATTGGCGCCCGGGTTCAATTGGCCGGGGCTGATGTTGATATTAACCCCGGTTCCTCCACCCGTCAAGGTTCCCGTACTTAGAGAGACGCCGTTGAGTTTCCATTCCGTGGTCAGCGTATTGGGGACCGGCAGGGTCAAGGTCGCCGAAAAATTGGTCGTCGCGCTCACCGTCAACATAGAAGAGGCGGGCAGGTAATCGTAAATGGGCGTGACGAGTGAATAGATCTTGTTGACGAAGGCTTCCCTGCAAACCGCACAGAACTCTACCCCCAGAAACTGCATTTTGCAGCCTTGGTGCGGGCGTTGCCAGCCTTCCACGCCGATGGGATAGATACCGATACCATTGGCAGCCAGCCAGTTTTTCCATCTTATGGTGGCGGGATTGGTGTCGGTAGTACGATTGGGCTTTTCCCCTTGTCCACCAATAGCGTATTCATCGGCCAGATTGGCAAAAGAATGCCCGATTTCGTGGATGGCTACTTCATTGGCCGATGGGTCCACCGTGGAAGTAGCGTTAGCACCGCCCGAGCCGCCATAGAAAGGGGAATTGACGAGGATGAATGCCTGATTGTAAGTGGGGAAATTACTGGCCAGCACCCCGCTGATGGCCGCTCCGTTTTGCGGCACCACCAAGCGGTGAATGCCAAAGGCATCAAAGGTCGAATTAAAATAAGTATTGGCCACCAAAACAGGTTGGGTAGGAGGCACGGCTTCGTCGGCAGCATTCTGCGGGTGGTCGGCTCCCGAGTCTACGGAAGGCACCTCGATGGCGTAAAAATTAAAGAAGTTCTGGTATTGTTGGAAAGGAGTTTGGGTCAGGAAGAAATTTTTCATAGCGGTGACATGGGTGATGTAGGTCGGTAATTGAGCCGCCTGATAGCCGTCGCTGAGAAAAACATACTTGATGCGTTTGGTCGGCAAACCATTGTTCAGAATGGTGGTTACGGGAAAAACCTGGGCACTGGCCATACACGTCATGGTGAGCCAGATCACCAGCAAAAGAGATTGTTTCATTGTTTTCAAATTTTAAAAATTTACGGAAATGATTTTTGTACGCTGCCGGGAGGGGCCAATCTGCTCGATTTGCAGCCCAGAAAAACGCGGGTTGTACTGCACCCGAATGAAGCAGTCCGCTTCCTGCTTTTTTACCTCAATACTGCGAAGATTGCCCTTATCATCCGCCGTTTCGTAATGC
>JAYUXG010000649.1:0-2749 GCA_043753125.1 Saprospirales bacterium
ACGAGCTAAGGGACAAAAAAAGAAGGGAGCCAATCGGCTCCCTTCTTCCAGGATTAATTCAGTAAATCGGTTGGAGACTTTTTTACTTCGGCAACAGTACGTTGTCAATGGAGTGGATCACTCCATTGGATTGGTATACATCGTAGGTGGTGATGTTGGCCGTGTTACCACTTTCGTCCTTCACCATGATGTTGTGCGGGCCATTCATCATGAACGTGAGTGTTCCCCCGCTGACCGTTTTCAGGGTGCTGGTGCCTTTTTTCAGCAGCAGCGAGATAGACCGGAAGTCATACTTGCCAGCCACCACGTGGTAGGTGAGTACTTTGGTCAGTGTAGCCTTGTTTTCGGGCTTCAACAGGGTCTCTACGGTGCCGCTGGGCAGGTTCTCGAATGCGTCATTGACCGGGGCGAACACGGTAAACGGGCCTGCACTTTGCAGTGTTTCTACTAGTCCAGCGGCTTTTACAGCGGCTACCAGCGTGGTGTGGGCCTTGGAATTCACAGCATTCTCGACGATGTTCTTCTTCGGGTACATCGTCTCTCCGCCCACCGTCACGTTGCCTGGAGCAGACATGGTTTTGCGTGGCTTGGCCTTCATCGTGGTCTTGCCAGCGGGTTTTGGTTGGTTAGTGGTGCTTTGGGCCTGTACGGCAAATCCAACAAAAAGAAGGGCCAAAACGAGGCTAGCATTCTTGAGTGATAATTTCATAGTCATGTTACTTTAAAAAGTGATTGGTTAAGAATTTTTAATTTTTTTTTCTGATAGCCTTACTTACGGACGGATGCATCACTCTGGATTTTTAAAAGCGAAATAATTTAAAAATAAAAAAAGCATTCAGGAAGCCAGCCAGGGTTCTTTCTGCCCCCTTCTCCTTCCTATTCCACCCTATAGCTGGCCCTTAAAGAACGGTTTCAAAAAAAAGTAACTCCATGTTTCTTATCCGATTTGTCATTCCGACGCAGGAGTTCCAAAGCAATTGGGATGGCCCAGTGTTAATGAGCGCACCTATTGCACGCTAGCGCAGATTCCTCGGGCGTCGAATGACGCCCGAGTTAGGGCTGATTGTTACTTTATTTCATGCGAGTTCCTAAGAAATTGCAAGGCAACCGTATCGTCGGGAAAAGCATCTGGGTTTTCAATGATATTTGCAAAACGACATAGAAGTTAATAAGACCTTTCACCACTAAAAATTCTACCTATGAAACGATCTTTTCCTTTCTTGCTTTTACTGACCCTTTGCGCTGGCTGCGCCAAAACAGAATTTGAATATGCTGTTGTATGCGACTTTCCCTTCAGCTACTACGCGCAGTCTTGGTTAGTTGTTTCCAATGATAAAGGCGATATTTTACAGCGTTTTGAATTAGGGGGCCTACAGACTCAAGTAAATCAGCGTTTTAATTTTCAAGCAAAGGATGCGGAAGACTCTTACAACCTGCATTTGGTGGAATTGGATACCAACACCAGTAAAATAGGCAGGCGAGCGCAAGTGCAGTCCTACTATGGGGTGAAAAATGGTGCCGGGGTCGTTTTCCAGCCGGAAAATTTGTATTTTTATGCTGGAAGTGCTTCCTACGTTGCATTTCATCTATATATTGCTAATGTGCCGGCAATGGATGCCTGGAATATTCCGGGGCTTTATGTTTTTCAGAATGACACCAGTATTATTCACTATGATCCATCAACACAATTACTGGACGTAGCCGCCACCATATCGTCCCAAGAAGGCATGGTAGTGCGTATTCGACCTACCCCGGCTGCACCATTTCATAGTATTTATCTGTTGGCAGCGGATTTGATGACCGATTCTATCACCATTGATTGGACTGATCTAATGCCGGAAACCAACTGGCAGTCTATAGCACTTGCCAATAGTAATCGGGTTAGTAGGTTTCTTGTAAATGCCGTGGATGCGAATCTGCAACATTCCGTGTTTTTGGGAGGAGGAGGATTTTTAGGGTGGGGTGGAGATGACATTACACCACAATTTAATCTTCCGGCAGGACTGGACCCAAACTCTTTATTACGCATAAATACCCTACAAGGCACCCCAGACGACTACTACGAAAGAGAAAAAATATTTCGCCCGGGCGAGGCCTTAAAAGTAGAAGCGGCTGGCATGGATATTACCAATGCCACGGTCTCTGTACAAGGTGCGATTGACGTACAAACCGAAGGGCCAATTGATTTATTAAAGGTAGAGTTTTTTATAGGCGATCAAAGTAGGTACGGCGGCTGGAAGATACAAGGCGAACCAATGGCATTGGAACACGCCACATTACCCGATCTATCCTCCTTTGTGCCCAGCTGGTTTTCTATGTCAGCATTACATCCACCTGTACAAGTCACTGCTTACCAATATGATCATCTGAATTATAGTCAATTGCGCGAAGGGCTGCCTTACAAAGGGAATGATGGCAAATGGCTTGGGAACCCTCAGTATGATCTAAAAAAAATCTTCAAAACTTTTTAATCTGCCATTTTAACCCTTCTACCGTTACCTGAATCGTTTCCACTGACTACTTTTGTCCATGAAACGATCTTTCCTCTTTTTGCTTCTATTGGCTCACCGAACAAATATTCCAGCCAGGAGAAGCCATACGCCTCCAGGAAAATGAATTGAGAATTAAATCCGCGACGGTTTCTGAACAAAAGGCACTGGAAATCCAGACCGAAGGGGCGATAGAATTGGTGGAGTCCACTATTTATATCCATAACACTACCGTTTTTGCTGGCAATTGGAACAATTAT